>CANQSM010000046.1 GCA_947626525.1 uncultured Phocaeicola sp.
GTTTTCTGGCATTTATAGGAGTCTCGCAAGATTCTGCAGCCGTCATCTGCAGCCTTTAACTGAATATCCCTACGTAGATTATAAGGAGTGTCTCCTTGGTCGGCTCTATCTTTAATTTGATCCCAAAATTGGTCTAAATGAGTTTTTACAGCGGGATAATCTTCAATGTGTACACGGTCGAGTTTCCCCTTTATGCCGTTATGGGTATTGATTAACCATAAATTTGCCCAGTCATATCCGTATCTCTTGATATCCCTGCCGCGAAGAATCGGTCGTATAAGTTCCTCCGTTCTTTGCCGTTCGTCTGCATCTTTGCAGTTGGCTAATATCTCATTACGTTTTTTGGTTGATATAATGAAAGCATCATTGAAGCCGGTTTTTATACCGTAATTGATTTGGATATCCCAATCTTTAAGAGGCGTACCGACCGCCTCGATTTTGCGTTTGATACTCTGCTCGATGGGCGAGAGAATAACCCAACTCTCCGAAGAGTCCTCCTTCAGTAAAGTTCCCAGAACCAATGTATGCAACCAACCCCTTTTCTTTCAATCTAAATATATATACTTTAGGGTGAAAGAACGAATCCTTATAAATTCTTGCATTCTTTTTATATTTGTTTTTTAGAGTTTTTAGGACCTCTAAAGGTGTAGGTAAATTTACTCCTGTTACTATTCTTAGTTTACAATCTCTTGGCATTTTTTGTAATGCTTCTACAGCATAGTTACTGCAAAGAGCCACGGCTATTGATACTTCAATAGACTCTGACAACAATGATTCTATCTCATTTTTTATGTTTAACCTTAAACTATAGCACATGTTACTTTGATATCTAAAGATTATTTGGACAAAAGAAAAAGAGTAACAGCTACTATCTCCATATAAACTATTTTAAATGTGCTGTTTCTCGTTAAGGAATCAAGAAAGTCCTTATATACAAATATTGATGGATTTCTATCTTTTTACCTTATTTTTTATTAAACAACAGGACACAATGTAGTCAATTCGTTTTTAGTAACTCTAAAATTATTTTTGAAGATAAGAATACACATAAATTTAATGGCCACTCTGAATTGCAAGGTGTATTATCATCTTTACAATTTCCAGCACACAATATTCCTACAACTTCTCCATTCAGAAATACAGGACTACCACTACTGCCTGATTTAAGTTGTTTATCAGTATCAGCAGCATAGTAATTTCCTTCTTTTATACCATTTATCACAGCATTACACTCTACGTATTCTTCTCCTAATCTACGCCAGCTACAACATTTCAAGACATCACCTTTTTCAGGAATAACATCAGAAAGGACCAATGGACTATTGGCATTAGGAATAGAATATACCGCTATATCATACCCTTCAGAATGATGAAAATCATTATGGAGAACTATAGGACTTATCAAAGGAATATTTTTACCGTTCCATCTTATGCCTGGGTTATCACATTCACATATCACATGACCAGCTGTAATAAATTTATCTCTGACTATTACGCCACAACCCTCACAATAGTTATCGGATAACACTGGAAGAACGTATGGCTTCATTTTTGTTATATTTTGAATATTGTCCATAATAATTACTTATCACAAATAGTATTATAGCTACCAGCACCCTCAATACGACATTATCTACTATCGCTACCTATTGTTTCTTTGAAAAGAAACCCGCCATTGATATGAAATTTATCAATGACGGGAAACTTACATGTATGTGATTTTATTTAGAATTCATTTGTTTAAAGCCAACGCGACGTTTACGGCGCAGGCGACGGTACAACCCACCATCGGGTTGTTGCCGATACCCAAGAAGCCCATCATTTCCACGTGGGCGGGGACGGACGAGGAACCCGCGAACTGCGCGTCGGAGTGCATGCGGCCCATCGTATCGGTCATGCCATAGGAAGCGGGACCGGCGGCCATGTTGTCCGGGTGAAGCGTACGTCCCGTACCGCCACCGGAAGCCACTGAAAAATATGGCTTGCCTGCCAATTCACGCTCTTTCTTGTAGGTGCCGGCTACCGGATGCTGGAAACGGGTCGGGTTGGTAGAGTTACCCGTGATGGATACGTCCACGTTCTCTTTCCAAAGGATGGCGACCCCTTCGCGCACGTCATCGGCGCCGTAGCATTTCACTTTGGAACGGGGACCGTCAGAGTATGCGGTCTCTTTCACTACTTTCAATTCCCCGGTGTAGTAGTCGAATTGAGTCTGTACATAGGTAAATCCGTTGATACGTGAGATAATCATGGCCGCGTCCTTGCCCAAACCGTTCAGGATGCAACGCAACGGGTTCTTACGTACTTTGTTGGCCATTTCGGCAATTTTGATGGCGCCTTCCGCGGCTGCGAATGATTCGTGTCCCGCCAGGAAAGCGAAGCACTGGGTCTCTTCGCGGAGCAGACGGGCGGCCAGGTTGCCGTGTCCGATACCTACTTTGCGGTCGTCGGCTACTGAACCCGGGATACAGAATGCCTGCAAGCCAATGCCGATGGCCTCCGCGGCGTCGGCCGCGCTTTTGCAGCCTTTCTTCAAGGCGATGGCCGTGCCTACTACATAAGCCCATTTCGCGTTCTCGAAACAGATCATCTGGGTTTCTTCACAAGTTTTGTAAGGATCCAGACCGGCAGCGTCACAGATTGCGTTTGCTTCTTCGATATCTTTGATACCGTTTTCGTTCAAAGCAGCGATAATCTGCTTCATACGACGGTCTTGACTTTCAAATTTTACTTCTCTAATCATATTCTGGTTCCTCCTTCTTATTCTTTACGTGGGTCAATAGATTTAACAATTCCCTGTTCCGGTTTCGTACGTCCGTAAGTCCCGGTAACGCTCTTCAACGCTTCGTCGGCAGGAACGCCTTTTTTGATGGCATCCATGAATTTGCCCATGTGGACGAATTCATATCCGCAAACCTGGTCGTCTTTGTCGAGGAACATCTTGGTGATGTAACCTTCCGTAAGCTGCAGGTAGCGGGTTCCTTTCAGTTTGGTACCATAAAGAGTACCCATTTGGCTGATAAGGCCTTTTCCCAAATCTTCCAGACCGGCCCCTACAATCAGGCCGCCTTCGGAGAAAGCCGACTGGGTACGTCCGTAAACAATCTGGAGGAACAGTTCGCGCATGGCCGTGTTGATGGCGTCGCATACGAGGTCGGTGTTCAAGGCTTCGAGAATCGTCTTGCCCGGCAGGATTTCAGAGGCCATAGCGGCGGAGTGGGTCATACCCGAACATCCGATGGTCTCTACCAGACACTCTTCGATAATGCCTTCCTTTACGTTCAGCGTCAGCTTGCAGGCGCCCTGTTGGGGAGCGCACCAGCCGATGCCGTGGGTTAAACCTGAAATGTCTTTGATCTCTTTTGCCTGAATCCATTTACCTTCCTCGGGAATGGGAGCCGGTCCGTGATTGGGGCCTTTGGCTACGCGGCACATGTTTTCTACTTCGTGAGAATAAGTCATATTCTATTTGTTTTTGGTAATAAAATTAATTGTCTTTTGGCCGCATGGGAAAGACTCTTCTCTTCATTTCCCATGTTCGTCCGCAAAATTACACTTTTTGTTTGGGTGGTGCAAATGCAGGCTTGCAGGTTTTTCTGTTTTTTCATAAAAAATGATAAAGCCGCGAACAATTCGTCGAAAAAGGACTGAAAATGCAATCCGCGGGTTGCAATGATGGAATTATATTGTAAATTTGTGAAAAAATAAAAGATAATGATAGAAAATGCGATAGTACAGGTTTCGGATAAGGCCTTGAGACAGGCGGCCTTGGAAGGGATGGACGCTTTCTTGAAAGTATTCACCGATAAGTATCTGGAAGTGATTCACGGGGATTTGAACGGGGAGACGATGCCTCTGCTCAACGGGTACCAGCATGCGCTGCTGAGTTACCGCTTCTTCCGGGAGGAGGTGATGGAGGGCGGTTTTGTGCAGCTGATACAGAACGGTTACGGGCCTTATATCTTTGACAACCCTTTTGCCAAGGCGATGCGTATGTTTGGGCTGGAGGATTTCTCCAAACTGGTGTACAAGGCCAAGGAGGTCTATGACAAGCATAAGGCGGATTTGACGAAGGAGCGTTCCGACGAGGAGTTTATGGCCATGTATGAGCGGTATGAGGCTTTTGACGATTTGGAGGATACCTACATCGAGATGGAGGAGGAGCTGACCGGACGCATAGCCGTGTATGTGGATGAGCATTTGGATGAATTTGCGGAAGTCATCGAAAAATAGCTCTTTCCCATATTCCTTTTTCTGTTAAGAAAAAGAATATGCTTTAGTTCTTATCCTTTATTTCTTTAATAAAGAGGTGTCAGAGTGCGTCATACGTTTGGAAATTCGTTGCGGATGGCAACCGAACACGTTGGGAATGAGAGAGATGTTCGTACGGAAAACGTTGCGTTTTTCGTTTGAGGCGCTTTGGTGAATAATTATGCGGGCTTTGGGGAAAGAAAACAGAGGGCATCTTTAAGGGAGAGCCGGAAAGCGGATGGAAAAACTCTTAAGAGTTTCCCGGAAAACTCCCGGAGTTTTTCCGGACTTTCTTAAGAATCTTTTTCAAAACTCCCGGAGTTTTTATGGAGAGGCCGGGCGATTGGCGGCCGTATCGCAGGAGCGGCAAATTTTTTTCCTGCCGGGATGCAGTATTTTGTCCCTTTTCCCGTTTACCCTGTAAATTCCTCTTTGGAATCAGGGAGGAATGGGAAAATAAATATTTAATTTTAACGGAGAAAGAGGGGCAAAACAATAAAAAACTGAAATCTGTGAACTTTGCATCGATTCTTTTTATACATTTGCACCGCTTAACTCTAAAACAAAAAAACAAATAAATAAATTATGAAAAACTTCAAGTTTTCTATGCTTGCTATGCTATCGGTGATAGCGATGACTTTTACTTCTTGTCTTGGCGACGGGGACAATACGCAGTATGTGATGGGAATAGGCACGGCCGGTGTTTCCTCTTCCTCTTCCGTGCAGCTGGACAACGGCCTGACCTTGAATTCCGCCTCGTTCAAGGATGTGGCTTCAGGTTCCCGCGTGTATGTGTATGCGTCGGTTGACGGCGAAGAGTACGAAACCGCTGTGAACAATTTGAATGCGGGAAAATCGGGAACCGTTACCTTGCAGAATTTATACCAGGGAGGCGTATGCGTGGATTGTAAATACGACGACAAGACCGGTAATTTTGATACGGAGCTGGAGGAGGCTGTCACTTCGGATGTGGAATCTCTTAATTGGCTCTCTTTTGGAGCTTTCGGCAATGGCTGGATGAACTTCAGCGTGAAAGCCGACTGGTATCAGAAGAAGAAAGAGGGGAGCTCGGATTACGACATAGTGGATCCGAAGATGGAGTTGTGGCTGAAGACCTTTGATAGGGAGGCCAAAAAGGTGGAATTGGTGTTCCTGTATGACAACAAGGAGAGCGAAGCCCTGAAAGAGGGGTCCGCCACGGATTTGAAGGATGGTTATCAGAAAGTTGCCGGTTATGAGTTGCCTGTCAGCGCAGATGTGTCGGCATTGTATGGGGAGATGATGAGTGGCGGATTGAAGGATGAGGATGAGATAGAGTTGAGTGTGAGATTCGTGAAGAACAAGGAACATGAGCTTAGCGGTGAGGGCGATGCGCTGAACGGAAAATTGGGCACAAGTACGAACTATTGCACCGTTGGCATGTTCAAGAGAAGGGTAGGCGGATATTATTAATTGCATATACGTTGAGTTATAAGGAGCTGTTCAATAGATTATTGTTATTGATTTCCTCCCCGGCGAAAGCCTGGGAGGAAATTCTTGTTGAGGAGGATAGGCGGAAGGTGCTGGCCGGTTTTGTTTATCCGTTAATCGGCTTATGCGGTCTGGCTGTCTTTCTGGGAAGCGTCTCGCTCGATTTTGAGGCCTTCTCCCTGCAAACCGCCATGACGAAAGCGTGCTCTGTGGTGGTCTCTCTTTTCGGAGGCTATTTTCTGGCTGCCTACCTGGTCAACCTGTATGGCATGAAAGCGTTGAAAAGGGAGCAGGAGCTTGTGTTGTGCCGGCAGTTTGTCGGTTACTCCATGTCGGTGCTTTTTTTGCTTGATATCGTGCTGGGATTGTTTCCCGGCTTTTTCATTCTTCGTTGGATATTGCAGTTCTATATCGTATGGATTGTGTGGGAAGGGGCGCGGAAGCTGATGAAGGTGGGCGAGAAGAAGCTTTTGCCGTACACATTGGTTGTGTCGGCCTTTATCATTGTCTCGCCTATGATGTTGAAAGTGCTGTTTGATTATTTGTCGGTGACGTTGAGGTAAAAAGAAATGAAAACGGCGGCTCAAATAAATATAAAGAATAAACGTGCCTCGTTCGATTACGAGTTCATCGATACCTATACGGCGGGAATTGTGTTGACAGGCACGGAAATCAAGTCTGTCCGGTTGGGGAAGGCCGGTCTGGCGGATACCTTCTGTTTTTTCTCCCGAGGGGAGCTGTGGGTGAAGAATATGCATATTGCGGAGTATTTCTACGGCTCTTACAATAACCATACGGCGCGCAGGGATCGGAAACTGCTGCTGAACCGCAAGGAATTGCTCAAATTGCAGCGCGCCGTTAGGGAAAACGGTTTTACGATTGTCCCTACCCGGTTGTATATCAACGAAAAGGGACTGGCTAAGGTGGTGATTGCCTTGGCAAAAGGTAAAAAGCAATATGACAAGCGGGAGGCCTTGAAGGAGAAGGACGATCGCCGGGAGATGGACCGGATGTTCAAGAAATAAGGGACAAAACATGTGTAAAATCGAGGAACTTGTCAGGGAGAGAATCCTGATTCTTGACGGTGCGATGGGCACCATGATTCAACAGTATCAGTTGCGTGAAGAAGATTTCCGGGGCGAACGCTTTGCCGGAGTGGCGGGGCAGCTGAAGGGGAATAATGATTTGCTTTGCCTGACGCGTCCGGATGTGATTCGCGACATTCACCGGAAATATCTGGAAGCCGGGGCGGATATCATCGAGACCAACACATTCAGTGCCAACCGGATTTCCATGGCGGATTACCATGTGGAGGACTACTGCGCGGAGATGAATCTGGAGGCTTGCCGGATAGCCCGGGAGATAGCGGATGAATATACGGAAAGGAATCCTTTGAAACCGCGTTTTGTGGCCGGTTCGATAGGGCCTACCAATAAGACTTGTTCGATGAGTCCGGATGTGAATAATCCGGCCTTCCGCGCCTTGACTTTTGATGAACTGGCCGGGGCATACGGAGAGCAGATGGAGGCATTGCTCCGGGGAGGAGTGGACGCGCTGCTGATTGAAACGATTTTTGATACGCTGAATGCCAAGGCGGCTTTGTTTGCCGCGGAGAGGGCCATGGAGAAAGAGAAGCGTACCGTGCCCGTCATGCTTTCCGTGACGGTCGCAGATGCGGCGGGGCGTACTTTGTCGGGGCAGACACTAGAGGCGTTCCTGGCTTCCGTGCGGCATGCTCCGGTTTTCTCCGTGGGGCTGAACTGCTCTTTCGGAGCCAAACAGCTGAAACCTTTCCTGGAGCGTATGGCCATGTGCGCTCCTTATTACATCACCGCTTATCCGAATGCGGGACTGCCCAACAGTCTGGGACAGTATGACCAGACGCCGGAACAGATGGCCATGCAGGTGAAGGAGTATGTGGAAGAGGGGCTGGTGAATGTCATAGGAGGCTGTTGCGGAACGACGGACTCTTATATTGCCCGCTATGGGGAACTGGTGGACGGGGCCGCGCCGCACGTTCCCGTTGCCGAACCGGAGCATTTATGGTTGTCGGGACTGGAGCGGCTGGAAGTGAAGCCCGAAATGAATTTTGTCAACGTGGGAGAACGTTGCAATGTGGCCGGTTCCCGGAAGTTTCTGCGCCTGATCAGTGAGAAGAGATATGATGAGGCCCTTTCCATTGCCCGTAAGCAGGTGGAAGACGGCGCGTTGGTACTGGACATCAACATGGACGACGGCCTGCTGGATGCGCGGGAGGAAATGGTGAATTTCCTGAATCTGATAGCTTCGGAGCCGGAGATTGCCCGGGTGCCTGTCATGATAGACTCCTCCAAGTGGGAGGTGATTCGTGCGGGGCTGAAGTGTCTTCAAGGGAAATCCATCGTGAATTCTATTTCCTTGAAAGAGGGAGAGGAGAAATTTCTGGCGCATGCCCGGGAAGTCCGTGAACTGGGTGCGGCTGTCGTGGTCATGGCTTTCGATGAAAAGGGGCAGGCGGATACCTATGAGCGCAAAATTGAAGTGTGCGCCCGTGCCTATCGCCTGTTGACGGAGCAGGTGCGTTTCAATCCCCATGATATCATTTTCGATCCGAATGTGCTGGCTGTGGCGACCGGCATGGAAGAGCACGACAACTATGCGGCTGATTTTATCCGGGCGGCGGGCTGGATTAGGAAAAACCTTCCGGGAGCGCATGTCAGCGGAGGAGTCAGCAACTTGTCTTTCTCTTTCAGGGGGAACAACTATATCCGGGAGGCCATGCATGCCGTGTTCCTGTACCATGCTATCGCGCAGGGAATGGACATGGGCATTGTCAATCCCTCCGCTTCGGTCATGTATGCGGAGATTCCGGCGGATGTGCTGGAGCGTATCGAGGATGTGGTGTTGAACCGTCGTCCGGATGCGGCGGAACGGCTGATTGAGACGGCGGAGCGGTTGAAGGCCGGGAAGGAGGCCTTGCCTGCCGGAGCGGACACGGGGAAAGTGCGTGACGCGGCGCTGGCATGGCGTGACGCTTCCGTGGAGGAACGGTTGCAGCAGGCCTTGATAAAAGGGCTGGGAGATTTTCTGGAGGAAGACCTGGCCGAGGCGGTCGGCAAGTATCCGAAAGCGGTGGATATCATCGAGGGACCTTTGATGGCCGGGATGAACCGGGTGGGAGAACTGTTCGGGGACGGCAGGATGTTTCTGCCCCAGGTGGTGAAGACGGCCCGTACCATGAAGAAAGCCGTCGCTATCCTGCAACCGCTGATTGAGGCGGAGAAGCGGGAGGGGGCGACTTCTGCGGGCAAGGTGTTGCTGGCTACCGTAAAGGGGGACGTGCATGACATCGGCAAGAATATCGTATCGGTGGTGATGGCGTGCAACAATTATGAAATCATAGACATGGGAGTGATGGTGCCGGCGGAGGCCATCGTACAGCGTGCACTGGAGGAGAAGGTGGACATTATTGGGCTGAGCGGACTGATTACTCCTTCCTTGGATGAGATGGTGCGTGTGGCCGGGGCATTGCAGCGGGCCGGTGCGGAGATTCCCCTGTTGATAGGAGGCGCTACGACCAGCCGCTTGCATACGGCCTTGAAAATCGCTCCGGTTTACCAGGCTCCGGTGGTGCACCTGAAAGACGCCTCGCAGAATGCGCTGGTGGCTGCCAGGCTGCTGAATCCTGCCCTGAGGCCTTCTTTTGTCAAAGAGTTGAATGAGGAATATGCCCGGCTTCGCGAGGAAGCCTCTTTGCGGAAGAAGGAGACTGTGACGTTGGAAGAGGCAAGGGAAAACCGCTTGAGACTCTTTTGAAGCGCCTCGTTTTTATACTCCCGAATGTCATACGGGCGTCCTATTCCTTTATCCCGTATCTCTCTATGAATTCCCTGTAAAGAGGATTGTGCCGCAGGATGGTTTCGTTACCGGTCACGAACAGTTGTTTTTGTGCCCGGGTAAGTACGACGTTCAGCTTGCGGTCGATAAGCGTCCCGTCCTCCTCCTCGATCGGAGCGGAAAGAATGTCCAACTGATAAGGCTGGCTGATGGTGGCCGAGAACAGGATGATTTCTCTCTGGCTTCCTTGGTAACGTTCTACCGTGTCGATGGTAATCTCCTCCGTTCCGGGAATCCGCAGGGCTTTCAGCGCTTTGCCTATCAGGGCAATCTGGTTGCGGAAGGGGACGATGATTCCGATGCGTTGCGCCGCCCGGAAAGGCAGTCCGTTCAGGAGGCACAGTTCGTGAATGCTTTGTACCAGCATGGCGATGACGCGCGCCTCGTTCCGGTTGATTTTGTTGGAATCTTCGAGCGGGGGAAAGCCGGAAGGAATGAATCCTACACGGGTGGTGGCCACCCATTGCATGCAGGAACGCAGCTTTTCGGAGGGGGCGTTTGTCTCCGGACGGGGATAGACTCGGAACTCCAGCTCCTCCGTCTGGTGTTTCACCGGTACGATATCGAGCTGTCCGCCATAGAAACGGCGGTTGGGGAAGTCGTTGACTTCAGGGTGCATGCGTCCCTGCCGGTTGAGCATGGACAGGACGCCGGGCTGCGGATGGGTATGCAGCCAGCGGTACATCCGTTCGAACAAGGAGTTGCGGCGGTCTGTCAGTCCGATTCGTGTTAACCGTTCATCATGAACGGCCGATTCTGCAGGCGACTGTTGCACGACGGCAGGCAACTGTTTGGGGTCTCCTATCAGGATAAACTTGTCTATGGCGCATTGGCCCGTATCGTGGCAGGTGCACAGAATGCCGAGGAGATGAGGCTCCAGAATCTGTGACGCTTCATCGATGATGGCTGCCTGGAAATGTTTCAGCTTGAACAGTTCCGGTTTTCCGGATATGGAAGCCGTCGTGCCTACGACGATTCGTATGTCTGCTACTTTGCGGACAATTTCTTCCCGGTTGCGGCATGATTCGGTAATGTGTTGCATGAGGTGCGGGCGGAAGCGTTCCTCACAGGAGAGTTCGCTTCCGATGCGCAGGTAGGCCGGCCGGCTTTCGATACGCTCCAGCATGTCGCAGATTTCATCGACGGCCCGGTTGGTATAGGAGAGCAGAAGCAGCTGCCCGGAGGGTTCGGCATGGAACTCTTCCACCATGCTCTTCAGGGCGATGGAGGTCTTTCCCGTCCCCGGAGGCCCCACTAGCAGGAAATAGTCTTCCGCCTGTTTCGCTTGTAGGACAATATCCTCTATTTGCCGGTTCAGGTAATGTCCGCTGAGTGTCCGGGCAGGGTTTGTTTGGGGAAGGCGTTGGCAGAGAAGCAACTCTTTCCGGTGGGCCGGTGCGGTGAGAAAGGTGTACAATCCCCTGTAGACCGTGTTGTATGCGCTGTCCATGAAGTCGTGTTCTACGGCATACCTGCCCGACGGGTGGAATACCTGCCGGTTCCGTTGTTTATACCGCAGCTTGACGGACAGTTCCTTGTCGGATATGGATTCGACGCTTCCTCTGAATACCTGCCGGTTGGTTACATCATCCGTTTCGCTGTTCCGTTCGTACAGCAAGACGATGTCTCCCTTTCTGAGATTAGGCAGGAAGCTCTCGTCGTAGAACGGGATGGCCAGGGAAAGGCGCTCGATGCCCTCTTCTCCTTTCATATCCTTGATGGTCAGGTCTGTCAGGATGTTCCCGTCTTCTTGTTTGGTCAGCTTGTCCGCATTCCATATATCAGAGAATCCCCTGGATGAGTCCGGTTGTGAGTCTCCGGTCTTGGACAGGAACTGTTCTTTCTCCATAAAGGAGAGGAAATGGAAGAAGTAGGCTTTTTCCAGAGGGGAAGCCTGCCGGAAGGGGAGCAGCCACTTTTCTATTTGTGGGCGCTGGTAATTGCGCCACAGCTTGCTTGGGTCGTTCTTTTCGTTGAAAGAGTCGGGGGTAAGGGAAGCCAGTAAGGTTTCCCCTTCCCCTTGTTTCAAACGTATCTCGTTGGCTACGATTCGGTTCCTTAAAGAGATCGCTTTCTGTATTTGCCCTTTGGCGCTTCGCTCGGCATACAGTTTGGGATAGGCCGAGTAAAACAGGTAGGAACGGACTTCTTCCCGCGGGATGTCCAGATTGTAATATAGTATCTCCTTGTACAGCGCCATCTGCAGGGCATGGCTCGCCTTGGCGCGCAGGTTGCCGTTCCAGCCGTCGGCTTTGCCGGATTTAAGCTCTATCAGGTTTTTCCCGTCGCTTTGCAGCAGGTCCATACGCCCTTGCAACCCCATGCATTCGCAAAGGAAGGAGGGTTCCAGCATGACCTTGTTGCGGCTGAAGCGGTAAGCGGGTGTATGAAACAGCGTGTCGAGGGTTTGCCGGATATGCCCGAATTGCTCTTTCGCTTTCCGGAAATACTCACGGTCTATCTGAGGAGTGCTGCAATAGGCGAGCAAGTCTGTGCGGAAAGCCTTTTGTATGGAGCTGTCGAACGAGGCGGGTGACTCGTCTGATTCGTTGACACAATCGTCCAGGAACTGGTTGGCCGCATTCCCTAATAGGAGGTGAGGCGTGCTCTCCTGCGGGCGGAACTTGTTCATCAGGTAGTTGAGCGGCGTGTCGCCATAGTTGGTGTAACAGGCGGAAAGGGAGCTGATGTCTATCAGGTAGTCGGGCTCGAAGACCATCAGTTCTGCCTGTAACGTTCCGGCTTCATCGGAGGTGACGGACAGAAGATTCAGTTGCGCGCCTTTGAACAGGATTTCGCCTAGTTCCGGAAACGCTTCCGTACGGGAAACTTGCAGGGGCGCGTGTGCCGGGCAGGCCTCGTCGAAGCCGTACAGGAACTCTTCGTTCCAGCTTTCCACCACCAAGCGGACGCGCTTTTTCTTTTCACTCGTATAATGAGCGTGGGGGAGAGGCCGCCAGTGAGACGGCAGCATTTCCGCCAGGCGCGGGGGAACCGGTGTGTGGAGAAGGGAACTGAGCGTTTCGCAAAGGGCCTTGACATCATACAGGTAATCTTCGCCGGTATACGGGAAGTGGGGACTTTGCGACACTTGCCGGGCGTGAATGCGGAAGATTTCGATGGATTGCGGCGGGATGCCTTTTCGCGCGCATAAAAAGTAGAGGCGCGCGAAAAGGTTCGAAAAATCGGTGGGCTCATCGGCTGTCAGCTGCTTGCATACCCGGTCGAGCAAACGGTATAGCCGGGCATACTTCTCCTTGTAGCTTAAACCGGAAAAACAGTACGACTCTATTTCATCGAATACGGGGTTCATGGATGCGCTTGGATTATTTGCCTGCCGGCACGGCTTCGTCTTTTATTTTTTGTTGGTACACCTTATGCCGCTCCTTTATTTCCCGGACAAAGTGACAGGTTTCCGTCCCGCGGAAGTAGCCGTTCTTGCAGACCGGATCATTGAAATACTCCTCGTGGCTCTTCAGCAGGATGTACTTTTCTACATTGTCTTTCCATACCGTGGGATCCGCGCCGTATTTCTCGGCTAAGGCCATGGCGTCTTTCACATGGCCTATTCCGGCATTGTAAGAGGCCAGGATAAAGGAGGCGCGTTCTTCCGGATCCTTGATGGAGGAGAAGCTTTTTTCCATCGCCGCTATGTATTTTACAGCCGCTTTGACGCTTTCTTCAGGATTTTGCTCTTTGCCCGGCGGTACTCCCATCACTTTGGCCGTATAGGGCATCAGCTGCATCAGCCCTTTGGCTCCGGCCCATGAAACGGCTGCCGTGTCAAAGTTCGATTCCGTATAGGCCAGCGAGGCGAGCAGTTTCCAGTCCCAGCCGATTTCCTTGGCATAGGTCTTGAACAGCTTGTCATAATGGGATATCCTGCCGTCTTGGACAGACAGGATGGAACCGTGTGTGATGTGCTTGCTGATTTCGAAATATCTTTTTGCGCTGGCCTGATACGCCTGGGATTTGGCATTGGCTTTGTACCATTCGTTGGCGGCTTTTGCCAGCAGGGGTTCGTCCTTGCGGACAGCCCAGGACGAGCGTTGCACGAAACTGGCTTGCAAACCGATGTTCAGGTTGGGATAATAAGTACGGTTCAGTTTGGCTATGTCGTTGTCGCAAAGAGTGTAGTCGATTTCTCCTTGCGCCACCTTCGTAATCAGGTCTTCCGTTGTGACGCTGTCTTCCGCCACTTCGTGTATGAGGATTCCCCCGCCCAGTTCTTTATCCAGATTCACCAGACGGTCGAGGTGCTTGCCGGGTTTGACGTATATTTCCTTGCCTATCAGCTCCGTTACGTCCTTTAAGGCTTTTTCCCCTTTGCGCTGGACGATTACCTGATGGGTAATCATTTCCTCCCCGCAGTACAGGACACTGTCTTTCCATTCGTTGGTGATGGCCAGATTGTACGCAATGAGGTCTCCTTCCTTCCGGAGCAGCCTGCGCACAAGTTCCGCGGGACTGTTGGCCGTTTTGATACGCAGCTTCAGGCCGAGGGACCGGGCGAACTGTTCGCAGAGTTCATATTGGAATCCCATGGGCTCTCCTTTGTATAGGAAGTACGAAGTGGAGCTGTATAAGGTAAGGGCCACCAGTTCGCCGCTGTCTTTCATGTGTGGCAAGTCATACTCCGTTCTCTCGTCCGGTGCCGTCCGGGAGCGGTTGCCGATGCAGGCAGCCAGCAGGAGAAGGAACAAGGTAAAGGGAAGCAGGCGTCTCATTTTTCCGGGTGAAGTATGTTTTCGATATAGGTCTTCATGATTTCCACCGCTTTCCGGTTGTGTCCCCCTTGCGGGATAATCAGGTCGGCATACCGTTTGGTAGGCTCTATGAATTCCAGATGCATGGGTTTCAGCACGCGTACGTACCGGTTCATGACGGCTTCGGCGGTGCGTCCTCTTTCCACTATGTCTCTTTGGATGACTCGTATCAGACGCTCATCCGGATCGGCGTCGACAAAGATTTTCAAATCCATCAGATTACGGAGGGCGGGGTCGCATAGGGCCAGGATGCCCTCGATGATAATCACCTCGCAAGGCTCCACATGGATCGTTTCCGGTTGTCTGGTGCAGGTAAGGTATGAGTAGATGGGTTGTTCTACGCTTTTTCCCTCGCGAAGCATGCGGACGTGTTCCGACAGCAATTCCCAGTCGAATGCATCGGGATGGTCGAAATTGATGCTTTGCCTTTTTTCCGCCGGCACATTGCTGCTGTCTTTGTAATAAGAGTCTTGAGGGATGAGTGTGACGCCTTCTTTGGGCAGGCTTTCCATGATTTTCTTCACGACTGTTGTCTTTCCGGAACCTGTACCTCCGGCGATGCCTATGATTATCATAATATTGGATTTAGTTTTGAATTACCTGTTCGTCATCCATGGTGATTGCCGTCTTGCCATGTATTGCAAATATATACCTTTTATTTTTATAATCCGATAAAACTTCTTATTTTTGTTTGTGATTAAACATTTTAATATGATGAGAAAGATAAAGAATCCGTGGATAGGAAAGGAAGGGTACAACTGTTTTGCCTGTGCGCCTCACAATGAAAACGGGCTGAAAATGGAGTTTTTTGAAGAGGGGGATGAAGTCGTCAGTATATGGAAGCCGCAACCGTTCTGCCAAGGTTGGGTGGATACTTTGCACGGAGGGATTCAGGCCGCGTTGCTGGATGAGACTTGCGCGTGGGCGGTTATGCGGAAGTTGCAGACGACAGGCGTCACCTCTAAAATGGAAATCCGTTATCTCCATGCCATCTCTACGAAGGACTCTTATCTGACATTAAGGGCTCGTATCATGGAACAGAAGCGGAATATCGTCGTGCTGGAGGCCTGCATTTACGATTCGCGGGAAAAGGTTTGCACCAAGGCGGTCTGCACCTATTTTGCTTTCTCAAAGGAAAAAGCGCGGGAGGAGATGGGCTTCCGGTCGTGCGAGGTGGAAGAGGAGCAACGGCTGTTCTGATTGCATGGCTACTTTTTGTCTCTGGTACAGAAAGGATAAAACATTTGGCGGAAATTGACAGAATGCGCATAAAACATTTGGCGGAAATTGACAGAATGCGCATAAAACATTTGGCGGAAATTGACAAAGGTACTATATTTGCGTTATATATCAACGACTATGGAGAAGAATACGATATTGTTCAAACGCAAGATATATGACCGATTGCTCAAGTGGAAAAGAGAGCGGAACGGAGAATCGGCTATTTTGATACAGGGAGCAAGGCGAATCGGCAAGTCCACGCTTGCTGAAGAGTTCGCCCGCAATGAGTATGAATCCTATATCCTTATCGACTTTGCCATTGCACCGCCTGAAGTACATGACCTTTTCAGAGACCTTTCCGACTTGAATTATCTATTTCTTCGACTGCAACTTATCTATCAGGTGCGGTTGTTCGAGCGCAAGTCGGTAATCATATTCGATGAGATACAAAAGGCTCCACTGGCTCGTCAGGCCATCAAACACTTGGTGAAAGACGGGCGATACGACTACATTGAGACAGGTTCGCTGATTACCGTTCACAAGAGCAGTCAGGAGATATTGCTGCCGAGCGAGGAGACACGGGTCGATATGTTCCCGATGGATTACGAGGAGTTTCGCTGGGCGCTGGGCGACACCGCTACGATACCGTTGTTGCGCACGGCTTTCGAAAAGCGTATACCGTTGGGCGATACCGTTCATCGGCGAATGATGCGCAATTTCCGGCTTTATATGTTGGTCGGTGGCATGCCGAAAGCCGTCTCGGAGTATATCAAGACGAATAATCTCGCTGCGGTGGATTTGATAAAACGGGATATCGTGTCGCTGTACGAGGAGGATTTTATGAAACTGGACGATACGGGTCGAGCGACTGCCTTGTACGACGCCATACCCGCGCAGTTGAGCAAAAATGCTTCGCGGTATCAGATAGCATCGGCTGTACCCGGCGAAAGAGCAGACCGAGTTACGAGTGTGATCAAGATGATGAATGACTGTATGGCTGCGAATGTCGCCTATCATTCCAATGACCCGAATGTCGGGCTGGCTCTTACGATGGATAATGAGCGATTCAAGATATATGCGTCCGATACGGGTATGTTTGTTGCGCTGGCTTTTAAGGACAAAGATTTTACGGATAATGTCATCTACGAAAAACTGCTGAACGACAAACTCAGCACCAACTTGGGCTATGTCTATGAGAATATCGTTGCCCAGATGTTGCGGGCAGCGGGCAAACAGCTGTTTTATCATACGATACCGACCTCAGACGGAAAGAAGTACTATGAAATTGACTTCTTGATTGCTGACGAGTATAAGATATCGCCGATAGAGGTGAAGTCTTCCGGCTATAAGTCGCACACCTCGCTGGATATCTTTTGCGGTAAGTTCTCCGAACGGGTGCAGAATAGATATATCATCTACACCAAAGACCTGAAACGGGAGCAAGGGATTGACTATATTCCCGTGTATATGACGATGTTTTTGTAATGATTGCTTTTAGTCAGTTGCCCGTCTTTGACAAAACACAGGTCAGTTGTATTACGGAAAGGAGTCGGCAAAACTCTTAAGAATCTCCGCTGAAACTGTCGGAGTTTTCCGAAACTTTCTTAAGAATCTTTCCGGAAACTCCGACAGTTTTCCAGCTTTTCCCGGCATCGCTCATGCGGTCGGGTTTGTCGCGACATTACCGGCTGTATTGGCGTAATATCCTCGTGCCGTTTGCTGTTGACCGGATAATCGTATGAAATTTGAAAATAAAAGTAGAAAAAGCTTGCGGTTTTAAATGGGAAAGTGTATTTTTGCAACGAATTATTAATTAGTATATGAAAAAGGTAGCTTTACATCACCATCATCATCCTGACGAATCGATTCGGTGGGCTATGAGGGTTATGTAAAAACCGGAAGGATATAGTGACGAGAGGCTTGCCGATGAGGTGAGCCTTTTTTTCGTTCATGCCGGAAGCCGATGATTTGAAATGTATAATAAGAATAAAGAATAAGCTATGTTAAGAATCGCAGTACAATCGAAAGGCCGCTTGTTCGAAGAGACCATGGCCTTGTTGCAGGAAGCGGATATCAAGTTGGGTTCTTCGAAAAGGACCCTGTTGGTGCAGTCTTCTAATTTCCCGGTAGAAGTCTTGTTTTTACGGGATGACGATATACCCCAGTCTGTAGCCGGTGGAGTGGCCGATATAGGCATTGTGGGAGAAAATGAGTTTGTGGAAAAAGCGGAAGAGGCTGATCTGATTCGCCGGTTGGGATTCAGCAAATGCCGTCTTTCTTTGGCCATTCCCAAATCGGAAGTTTATTCGGGGCTGAACTGGTTTGCGGGAAAGAAGATTGCCACTTCCTATCCGGCTATTTTGAAGTCGTTTATGGCAAAGCATGGAGTGAAAGCCGATATCCACGTGATAACCGGTTCGGTGGAGATTGCTCCCGGGATAGGATTGGCACAGGCCATTTTTGATATCGTCAGTTCCGGCTCTACGTTGGTGAGCAACAATCTGAAGGAGGTGGAAGTGGTGATGCAGTCCGAAGCGTTGCTGATAGGCAACAAGCGCCTGAGCGCGGAGAAGAGAGAAATACTTCGGGAACTGCTGTTCCGCATTGAAGCGGTGAAGAGCGCGGAAGACAAGAAATATGTGTTGATGAATGCTCCTACGGATAAACTGAAGGACATCATTGAGGTGCTTCCCGGTGTGAAGAGTCCGACTGTCATGCCATTGGCGCAAGAAGGATGGAGCTCCGTGCATACCGTGCTCGACCAGAAATGTTTCTGGGAGATTATCGGTAAGCTGAAATCATTGGGCGCGCAAGGAATCTTGGTGCTCCCGATAGAGAAAATGATTCTTTAGTCAGGATATTAAGAGGATGAAGTAGACATGAAAATAATAAAGTATCCAGAACGCCCGGAATGGGCTGAGATTGTTAAACGCCCGGTTTTAAATGTGGAGGCATTGCGTGAAACGGTAAAAACCGTGCTTGACAGGGTGAAGGAAGAAGGTGACAAGGCTGTCATGGAGTATGAAGCGCTTTTTGATAAAGTGGAACTCTCCTCATTGGAGGTAAGCGAAGGAGAGAGGGAGGAAGCGGAGAAGCTGGTTCCGGCAGACCTGAAAGCGGCTTTGGAAATGGCGAAAGAGAACATCGAAACCTTTCATGCCGCCCAGCGTTTTACCGGTAAGAAAATAGAGACGCGGCCGGGAGTGGTGTGTTGGCAAAAGGCCGTGGGAATAGAGAAAGTGGGATTATACATTCCGGGAGGGACGGCTCCTTTGTTTTCTACCGTACTGATGCTGGCGGTTCCTGCCCGACTGGCAGGTTGCAAGCAGATTGTGCTTTGTACGCCTCCCGACAGAGAGGGAAAAGTGCATCCGGCCATTCTATATGCCGCCCGGTTGGCTGGTGTTCACCAGATTTTCAAGGCCGGAGGGGTACAGGCTATCGGAGCGATGGCGTATGGTACGGAGAGTGTCCCCAAGGTGTATAAAATCTTCGGGCCGGGTAATCAGTATGTCGTGGCGGCCAAGCAGCAAGTCTCTTTGCACGGCGTGGCGATTGACATGCCTGCCGGTCCGTCCGAGGTGGAGGTTTTGGCTGATAAGACGGCCAATCCGGTGTTTGTGGCGGCGGATTTGCTGTCGCAGGCGGAACATGGCACGGACAGTCAAGTCATGTTGGTGACCACTTCGGAGGAACTTATCCGGAACGTTCAGAAAGAGGTGGAACGTCAGTTGGACTTGCTCCCCCGCAAAGAGCTTGCTTCCCAATCATTGGAAAACAGTAAACTGATATTGGTAAGGAACAGGGATGAGGCCATAGACCTGACAAATGAATACGCTCCGGAACATTTGATTATAGAGACGGCGGCGTATGGGGAACTGGCAGAGCGCGTGGTGAATGCGGGTTCCGTATTTTTGGGGGCGTATGCTCCGGAGAGTGCAGGCGATTATGCATCGGGTACGAACCATACGCTGCCTACCAACGGGTATGCAAAGGCATATAGTGGGGTGAGCCTGGACAGCTTTATCCGCAAGATTACTTTTCAGGAGATTAGCCCGGATGGAATCGGCCGGATAGGAACGGTCATCGAACGAATGGCGGAGAACGAAAAATTGGATGCGCACAAGCGTGCCGTGTCAGTAAGATTGGAATCATTAAAGGAAAGATAGGCGTATGAAAGCATTGAAAGAACTGACCAGACCGAATATCTGGAACCTGAAACCTTATTCTTCGGCACGGGACGAGTATAAAGGAGTGGCGGCGTCTGTCTTTCTGGACGCTAACGAAAATCCGTATAATGATCCGTATAACCGCTATCCGGATCCCTTGCAGGGAAATCTGAAGGAGGAGCTGTCGCGGATGAAGAAGGTGGCTCCCGAACGTATATTTCTGGGGAACGGGAGTGATGAAGCCATCGACTTGGTGTACCGCGCCTTTTGTGAGCCGGGAAAGGATAATGTGGTGGCCATCGACCCCACGTACGGCATGTATGAGGTGTGTGCGGATGTGAACAATGTCTCTTACCGGAAAGTCCGTCTGGATGCGCATTTCCAGTTCTCTGCGGAAGCTATGGTGGCTGCGTCCGACGAAAATACGAAGCTGATGTTTTTGTGCTCGCCGAACAATCCGACAGGGAATAACCTGCATCGGGAGGAAATCATCCGGTTGCTGGCCGCTTTTGATGGTTTGGTGGTCGTGGATGAGGCTTATTGCGATTTTTCCGGTGAACGTTCCCTCTCGCAGTCACTTTCCGAATATCCGAACCTGATTGTGCTGCAAACCTTTTCCAAGGCGTGGGGGTGTGCCGCCATCCGCTTGGGCATGGCGTTCGCTTCGGAAGAAATCATCGCTGTGCTGAATAAAATCAAGTATCCGTATAATGTCAACCTGCTTACGCAACAGAGGGCGTTGGAGGCGTTGCGCCGTCATGAGGAAGTGGAACGGTGGGTGGAGATCTTATGCGAAGAGCGCGCTCGTCTGATGGATGAGTTGGAAAAACTGCCTTGCTGTGTAACGGTTTATCCCACCCATGCCAATTTTCTTCTGGTGAAGGTTACCGGGGCGAAGCGTATATATGCCTATTTGGTGAAAGAGGGTATCATTGTGCGTAATCGTTCGCATATCACTTTATGCGACGATTGTCTGCGTATCACCGTAGGGAAGCGGGAGGAAGACGATTTGTTGTTGGAGACTTTGGCGAAATATAAACCTTAAAGAAGAGAGAAAGATGAAAAGAGTTTTGTTTATTGACCGGGACGGCACTTTGGTCATGGAACCTCCCGTAGATTATCAGTTGGATTCGTTGGAGAAACTGGAATTTTATCCGGGAGTGTTCCGTAATTTGGGATTCATACGCGGCAAACTTGATTTTGAACTGGTGATGGTGACGAATCAGGATGGTTTGGGAACCTCTTCCTTTCCGGAAGAAACCTTCTGGCCGGCGCACAATTTGATGTTGAAAACGTTTGCCGGTGAGGGGATTACTTTCGACAATATATGTATTGACCGCAGCTTCCCGGAGGATAATGCTCCGACACGGAAGCCGGGGACTGGCATGCTGACGGCCTATATGGACGGGACCTACGATTTGGCGAACAGTTATGTGATAGGGGATAGGCAAACCGATGTGGAACTGGCTAAGAATTTGGGTTGTAAGGCTATTTGGTTGCAAGAGGATAGGAAGGAGCTACCTGATTTCCTGCAGGAAACGTGCGTGTTGGCTACCCGTGACTGGAACCGGGTGACGGAGTTCCTCTTTGCGGGAGAGCGTACGGCAGTCGTGCAGCGTACTACGAAGGAGACGGATATATATGTCTCTTTAAATTTGGATGGAGAAGGGACTTGTGATATCCGGACCGGACTGGGCTTTTTCGACCACATGCTGGAGCAGATAGGCAAGCATGGAGGTATGGATTTGACCATCAGGGTAAAAGGGGACTTGCAAGTGGATGAACATCATACCATAGAAGACACCGCCCTGGCTTTGGGGGAGTGTCTTTATAAGGCCTTGGGAAGCAAACGTGGAATTGAACGTTATGGCTATTGCCTGCCTATGGATGATTGTTTGTGTCAGGTCGCTCTGGACTTTGGCGGGCGCCCGTGGTTGGTTTGGCAGGCAGAGTTCAAGCGTGAGAGGGTAGGGGAAATGCCGACGGAGATGTTTTTGCATTTCTTCAAGTCGCTGAGTGATGCTGCCAGGATGAATCTGAACATCAAGGCGGAAGGTCAGAATGAGCATCACAAGATAGAAGGTATTTTCAAGGCATTGGCCCGTGCCTTGCGGATGGCGGTAAAGCGGGACATCTACCACTATGAGTTGCCTTCTACCAAGGGGGTGATATAGGAGTAGGCATCTTACAGCCCCTCGCACTCTTTCAGCCACAGTTCGGCACTTGCGTCGCTGGGCATACGCCAGTCGCCTCTGGGGGTCAGTACGACCGAACCTACTTTCGGGCCGTCGGGCAGGCATGAACGTTTGAACTGCTGGGCAAAGAAGCGCCGGAAGAATGTTTTCAGCCATTTTTTTATGGTATCCTCGTCGTATTTTTCCGCAAAGGCAATCTTTGCCAGATAATAGATTTTAGCCGGACGTGAGCCGAAACGGAAAAAATGACAAAGGAAAAAGTCGTGCAATTCGTAAGGGCCTACCAAGTCTTCCGTTTTCTGTTTGATATTCCCCTGTTCATCGGCGGGAATCAGTTCCGGACTGATGGGAGTATCTATAATGTCCAATAAGGTATGTCTGGAAGATTCTTCCACATCATGCTGTGCCACCCATGTTACCAAATGTCTGACTAAAGTTTTGGGGATGCTCGTATTGACAGCATACATGGACATGTGGTCACCGTTGTAGGTAGCCCAGCCTAAGGCCAGTTCGGATAAATCTCCGGTGCCTATCACCAATCCGTTTTCCTGATTAGCCACGTCCATCAGAATCTGTGTCCGTTCACGTGCCTGACTGTTTTCATACGTCACGTCATGTACGTTCATATCATGACAGATATCTTTGAAATGTTGTATGCAAGCCTCTTTGATGGAAATCTCCTTGATGGTGATTCCCAATGAGCGCATGAGTTGTAATGCGTTCTGGTATGTGCGGTCGGTAGTGCCGAACCCGGGCATGGTGATACCGACGATTCTTTTGCGGTCCAGGCCTAATTTATCGAAAGTACGCGCGCATACAAGCAATGCCAGCGTGGAGTCCAGTCCTCCGGATATGCCTATTACGACTGTTTGGCAATGGGTATGCGCCAGTCGCTTTGCCAATCCGCATACCTGAATGGCGAAAATCTCTTCGCACCGTTCATCCAGCTCTTTGCCGGTAGGGACAAAGGGAAAAGCCTCTATCGGGCGGGTGAGTGTAAAAGCCCGTTGAACTGTTCTTTCTGTTTGGATATGCACGGCCCTCTCTTTTACAAGGTGAGAGATACTGGCGGAGAATGTAGTATTGACTCTTCGCTGCATTCTCAGGCTTTCCACATCTATTTCGCTGAATACTAATTGCGGTTCGAAAGAAAAACGTTGGGAAGCAGCCAGAAGTGTTCCGTTTTCGTAAATCAGTCCGTTACCGGCAAAAACCACGTCTGTAGTAGATTCCCCGAACCCGCAGGAGGAGAATACATATCCGGCCAAACAACGTGAGGATTGCTGGCTGAGGAGTGAACGCAAATAACTGTGTTTACTGATGCCTTCGTTGTCGGCAGACATATTGAATAAGATCTCTGCGCCGTTCAATGCCAAGAAACAACTTGGCGGAACCGGGGCCCATACGTCTTCGCAGATTTCCACTCCGAAGCAACATGTCGGAGTATCGAAAACCAGATTTGTGCCCACAGGCACTTTTTGTCCGAAGAGTTCAAAAGTTGTTTCCTGTCCTGTTCCGCTGCAAAACCAGCGTTGCTCATAAAACTCCCTATAGTTAGGCAGATAGGTTTTGGGCACAATCCCGTGTATCATGCCGTTTTGTAATACGACGGCACAATTCAGCAAAACCGAATTAATCTCGAGCGGAATGCCCACCATGGCTATACATTGCTTTCCTTTGGTGGAATCCACTATCTGTTGCATCCCTTTCAAGGCCTCTCTTAAAAGCAAGTCTTGCGTGAACAAGTCGGCGCATGTGTATCCGGTAATGCATAACTCCGGAAAAATAACCATTTCTGCATGCTGTCTTTCGGCCTCGGCTATTTGCTTTATGATATGCTGCGCATTATACTGGCAATCAGCGACCTTGACACAAGGTATGGCTGTTGCTACTTTGACGAATCCGTAATTCATTGTTCTATTTCTTTAATGCGAAGGCAGGAGAGATGAAGCGGAAGTTTCCAATCTTGTTGGTCGTTACACCGCATATAACCTGCTTCGGCTATTTATATGCAAAGATACAATTATAAAAGGTTTGAAATATGTGATTGATTGCTAAAATTTCCAAAAAGGAGAGTCGTTGGTTTGTCCAATTAGAGAATCTGTCTATATTTGCAAAAGAACCGAATTTGAAATGATTACAAATATTGGCTTATGAAAGTAAATGTTGTATATGAAAATCTGTTGAAATGCGATATAAAGCCTTCGGTGCAACGAATGGCCGTTATGGAGTATTTGATGAAACACTTTACTCATCCGTCCGTTGATGAAATCTACACGGCCCTGAGTCCGAAGTATCCGACACTTTCCCGTACAACAGTCTACAATACTTTGAAGTTGTTTGTGAAACATGGTGCGGCGCAGATGTTGACTATCGATGAGAAAATGACTTGTTTTGATGGAGATGTAACCCCGCATGCCCATTTTTTATGCAAGGAGTGTGGCAAGATATATGATTTACCGATGATGGATGCGGCAAAGAATGTGGTAGGAACGGACATGGCCGGTAATGTGGTCACTGATGTCCATCAATATTATAAAGGTATATGTAAACAGTGTTTAGAAAAAGATAACATGACTAACTAATTATTAAATTTAAATGATTATGGCAAAAAGATTTATTTGTACAGTTTGTGGTTACGTTCACGAAGGTGAGACGGCTCCCGAAAGATGTCCTCAATGTAAAGCTCCGGCTTCGAAGTTTAAAGAACTGGAAGAGAACGGTAAGATTGAGTTTGTATCGGAACACGTTATCGGCGTAGCCAAGGGCTGTGACGAGGAAATGATTAAAGATTTGAACGCTCACTTTATGGGAGAATGCACTGAAGTAGGTATGTATCTGGCAATGAGCCGTCAGGCAGATCGTGAAGGTTATCCTGAAATCGCTGAAGCTTTCAAACGTTACGCATGGGAAGAAGCTGAACATGCTGCAAAGTTCGCGGAATTGCTGGGTGATGTGGTATGGGATACCAAAACAAATCTTGATAAGAGAATGAATGCCGAATCAGGCGCATGTGCTGATAAGTTCCGTATCGCAAAACGCGCGAAAGAATTGAATCTTGACGCTATTCATGATACAGTTCATGAAATGGCTAAAGACGAGGCACGTCACGGAAAAGGCTTTGAGGGTTTGTATAACAGATATTTCAAGAAGTAAAGTTTCTCTTTAGAAGATCAATAAAGAAAAAGAGGATATATCACTTTGATTTGCCCCCAAAAGTTTTTTGTTTAACTTTTGGGGGCATTTTAAAATGAAATGTCATATCCGTAAGGCAAATACACATAAGCGGGTTTAGTCGTGGGAGCCATAGAACCGGTATAATCCTTCAATTCATATTCGATGACCTCCACTGTTCCTTTTTGTTCGGCTGCCCTGAAGTACGCTTCCGGCACGGCAGACGTTATCTGAATCGTCATCGCTTCAGGTTGCGTTTCGGGCTTCTCTACGGGTGTTTCAGGTTGCTCGGCAGGCTTTCTCGGTTCTTCTTCCGTACAGGCACAGCAACTCAACATCGGAAAAGAAATAGCAAGCAGTACGAATTTTATCTTATTCATTTTCAACTGATTTTATAATTCTTCTTTGATTATCGGGGAATTTAGTATGAGTCCCGATTGTCTGTTATTCACCCAGCGTCCGTGTAAAGGCGAGTACGGAGAGCTGCCACCTACCGTTTTCCATGACATAGACTTCCGTCACGATAAAAGGGAAACGGACGACATTGCCTCCGACCTCGGAGTTCAGATGAATACGGCTGTAAACCGTGGCTGTTCCTGCGGCGAACTTGACCTTGACATCGTGTATCTCGGCTTTCTTGTACCAGATGGCTCCCGAACGAATCGTGTTCAGTTCTTGCTCCTTGCCCCAATAACCGCCCATGTGGACGAACTGCGCGTTTTCGTGAAACAGCTCCGCCAGCTTGTCGGTATTCTTTTCCGCCATCCAGTTCCATTTGCTGTTCGACAAATCGACGAGGACTTGTTCTTCGGGGGTAAATGGCTTTGCGTTCTCCTGCGCCTTTGCTCCGACCGATAAGGTCAGAAAAAGCAATGCTGTAATGACCAATGATTTCATATCGTTTTGATTTTTAATTGTTGCATCGCAAAGATAGCGGGAGGGCAGAGAAAAGGAGATACAAAAAAATCGGTAAAAACTGCGATTTTTACCGATTCGGGCGATGAACTATTCCCGGTAATCCGATGGATTTACGCCCAGATTCTGTTGTACATAGCGGCTGAAATAGACGGGCGATGAGAACCCGAACATATCGGAAATCTGAACGAACGATAGCGATTTGTTTCGTAACAGGCGCGAAATGTCGAGAATCGTATAACGGTTGATCCAATAGTTGGCGCCGTATCCGCTGACCTTTTTCGACACTTCCGACAGGTATTTCGGAGTGATGCACAGACAATCGGCATAGTAGGATACTTCCCGATGTTCACGGTACGCTCCCTCTTCCAGCATCTTCAGGAAACGGTTCATAATGGAAGCGTTCTGTGTAGAGATGTCGCTCTGGCCGTACAGGCTGGCATGGAAGTCGAAGAAATCGAGAATGGCCGCCTGCATGGCATTGATGAGCGTTTCCCGATAAAAGCGGTGCTGCGTATCGGCGATGCGCGATTCCAGCAGCTCGAAATCCCGGCGGCAGACGATTTGCTGTTCCGGCGTGAGGTGCATTACGGGATTGAGGAACAGCGCCAGCGACCCTTTCATGCCGTAGTTGCTTTGTGGCGTAGACAATTCGATAAACTCAGGTGCGGCATAAATGATCTTACATCGGAAGTCCTCCGAAGAGTGTACCTTATCAATCATTTTCCGTTTGCGGATAATCGACAAATCCCCGGCGTGCAGTTCGAAATCCCGTTCGTTGAAACGGTAACGGCACGTCCCGCCCAAGCAGAGCAGATGCGCCAAGTATTCCTCCTCGGAATCTATGCTCACCATGCCCAACTGGTCGGTAACGATAATATCTTTTTTGTATTCCATGCTGTAATTGCTTGATTGCCGACTGTAAAAATACGAAAAAACCTGCAATCGCAGTCGCAGCGATGGCAGGTTTTCCCGTTTTTAACGATATTTCAACGGCTTACCGTATGATTGGCATCATCTGTATAGATTCATTCTTTCACCGGACGTACCGAATAACCCATATAACGGCGGTTATTGCGGGCAGGCTGTTGGTTATTCTCGTAGAAATAGAAATAATAGGCGTAGCGGTCATTGCCGCCGGGATAGAGTGTACCGCTCCAGTAGCATCCGCGCTGTCCGACCTGATTCGAGACGGTTTCGCCGTCGCGCGATGCGGCGGCAGGGAAGAAGATGGAATTGCCGTTGGCGGCGGTCGCGCGGCATCCCGCCACGCCGTTCACCTCCGTCCACTCCCACGTACAGTTATCGATCAGCTCCTGAAATTCGGTCTGCGAGGGCAGCCGCCATCCGTCGCCCCACCGGGTGCGGGCGATGTCGTACTCCGTGCCGCAGATGTCGTCGGGCGGCGTCGCGCTCGGATAGTCATCGAGTTCGGTCGTCTGCTTCTCGCCGGTCGGGTCCGCCCAGCCGTAGCGGCCGCCGAACTCTTCGGGAGCCGATGCTCCGACGTTCCACGAAGCCCATTTCACGCTCAACCCCATATCGACTGCCTCCGCTGCCGTAGGTACTGCCGCTTCCTGCTCGAAGCGTGCTTGCAATACGACGTTTCTCGCCGGCATGACGAACGTGTAAACCGCCTCCGTCGCAACTGTCTCCTCGTTTTCATACCATCCGGCAAAAAGATACCCTTCATTCGCTGTGGCTGCCACGCTCACTTCTTCGCCTGCAGGACAGATGTCTCTGTCTGCGCTGGCAGTTCCGCCTTCGGTGGCAGATACCGTAACCGTATAGGTCGGTTGCGGCTCGGTATTGTTTTCGTCACTCTCCGAGCAGGAGAGCACAAAGCCGGCGAGCAAAGCAATCGCCAGGCTTTTCATCATTCCATGTTTCATATTCGACGTTTTTATAAGTTAGTTCCGAAAAATTCCGTCAGCTTGTCCACCACCTGATTCACATACTCCGGCACATAGTAGGTCTTGATATGCGTCGCACCGGGAATCAGGAACAGTTCCTTGTTCTGCGTACCGGTCGCCTTGCTGTAACACAACTCGGTCATGTAGAACGTGTCGGCGATGCTTCCGGCAATCATCAACAGAGGTTGATTGATAAGATACATGCCCTCGCTGGCATCGAACGCCATCAAGTCCACAAGGCTGCTTTTGGTGTAACGGAACGTGGAATTGGGGTGCGCATGGCTCTGAATATAATAGTCGTAGCCGTCGCGGTAGAGGTCGAACGGCAGCGCGGCCGCCTGCTCGGGTGTTACGCCGCTCATATCGCCGACATACTCCGGCTCTCCGCCTTCGGCCTCTTTCTGACGGGCGGCGCAGGCATCGGCCAATCGCTCCTGCACGCTGTTTATCTGCGAATCGAGGAATCCGTTGCGACGCACTAATCCCGTGTTGAATAGGCTCAACGTAGCAACCGCTTTGAAGCGTTTGTCAGTCTGTGCCGCCGCCAGCGTGTAGCCACCACCGCCGCAGATGCCGAGAATTCCCATGCGTTCGGAATCGACTCCCGGATATTGTAGCAGAATATCGGCGGCACGATGAATATCTTCGATGCGGTAGGCGGGTTTGTCCGTATTGCGCGGCTCGCCCTCGCTGGCACCCTGATAGGCGGCATCGAAAGCAAGGCAGATATAACCTTTTTCCGCCATGCGCTGGCTGTAAAG
>CANQSM010000047.1 GCA_947626525.1 uncultured Phocaeicola sp.
TACTGAAATACGTTTTCAAGGGTACGCCGACGACCGGCGAGGGAAGCGGCAGTGCCGGGGACAAAAAAATAGTAACGGATAAGGGAGTAGTATATGAAGGCGAATTCACTTTCACACGGGCGGACGAGGAGCGCAAGCCGGCGGATGGCCCGACCCCGGACAAAGGCATAAGCGGGAACACGACGCGGCACATGACTTTCAAGCTGGACAACGTGGAACGCGGCAACTACCGCATCTATGTCGTGGCCAATATGCCCGAGGACTCCGAGGACCCCGATGGCCCCAAGGGCTTCGATGCGACAAAGGACGCGCTGACGGTATACGACCTGCGCCATTACCAACTGAAATGGAATGCCACCGACATTGCCGCCAACAACGCGATGTTCGGGTATTTCGGTATCGAAGAGTCGGGAGAGTCGACCGAAAAGGATGTGATTAACAAGGATGCACCGACCATTCCGGTCAGCGGCCCCATGAAGATGCACGCATGGCTGAAACGCGCCGTATCGAAAGTCACGGTCGCTTTCGACGGCACGCGACTCAACGAGAACGTCTGGATTTATATCAAATCCGTGCAACTCAGGGATATACCGAACACCTGCCTTTTGGGAGCCAAGAACACGCCGGAGAGCGATGAAGAATTGATATCTGGCGTGAAGGACGTTAGTACCGAAACGCCTGCATCAAACTCAATCATCGTTTACAATAACCAGCCCGGAGCTGCGGGACAGTCCATCACGACCGGTAATCCCCGTTTTCCGCGTCCGGAAAACGGCGAAGATCCAGACCAGTGGAAAGCGCGGGTGCACTCATCAGACAGTGAGAACTCGCTCTTCTTCTTCGAGAATATGCAAGGTGAGGGTAGGGCTCAAACTACCCCAGATAACCCGAGCGACCCGGACGGCAGTTACAAACCGCAGACGGATCAAGACTATAACCGCATCCCCGATGACAAACAGACAACAGGTGGTAATGTCAACCATGCCTATGAAATAGAGAAAGACAACCGTCCTTACGGCACCTACATCGAGGTCAAGGCCTACTACGTCAACAACGGCAATTACGAGGTAAGCCGCGGCGACATTACCTACCGCTTCATGTTGGGCAAGGATATCTACACCAGTTTCGACGCCGAGCGCAGTATCCACTACAAGGTTACGCTCCAATTCAACAAAAACGCCAACGATGTCGACTGGCACATCGATATTCAGGAAGACCCCGACATATACGTCCCCGAAATCTATTATGTTTCCTACAATTATAATGAATTGACGATGCTGCCTGTACGGATTGTGGGCAATATGACAGGCAACCTCAAGGCCGAAATCATCGAAAACAGCTGGGGTGGCTCGGCAGAAGAGGCGGGAGATTTGAATCAGTATACAGGTAACTTGTTTTTTGGAGATGGTAGTCCTTACAGACTCGAACCCAGTAATGCTCAAGGCCCAATAACCAACGGCGTCTGCAACGGATTTCTCCAATTGCGCAAACTGAAAGCAGGCGAGGAATTTGAAATCGGAAAAGGCGTGGCTTGCTTTTCGGGTCTTAGTGTGCCTTACAAAAACTACTTATTCAATGAAGCCTATTGGTATACCAATGGAAATGTGAAGCCCGATGTAGAAGTAAAAGATCGGAACTCCTACAATTACGACTATAATTTAGGGGTTCGGGAATATAGTCCGGATGGAAATTTCGAAAATTCTGATGACGACAATTATGGCAAATACGAGATCGATACGAGAAACGTTGAAGGCACCACATCATTCAACATTCCGCTCTACACCCGCCAAATGAAAATGGTGACGACGACCAGTTACAGTGGGGCGAATCCCTACTACTCTATCGAAGGTACACGCGAAGCCAAAATCCGCTTTACCGCAACGGTCGAGGGTAAGCTCGTACAGAAAACCGTAACCATACTGCAGCGTCCGCGTATTGAGAACCCCACCGGTATATGGCGGGCTTGGGACAATGAGGACCCATTCGATGTAACGCTGCAATACCGGCAGAACGAGACGGAAACCGATGCCTTGACGTTTCTGCCCGTAGAATCGTATGGCCCATGGGAGGCAGAAGTATCCTTTGGCAGCGATTTTATAACACTCTCCACGCTCGGCATTGGCAGAATGGAGGATGGTAAAATTAAAGGTAATACCGATACCAATATTAAATTTAAGGTTAATTTCAACAGTAAATGTTCAAATGCAGAACAAGTACGTTGCGGTATCATTACCATTCTTTATCACAACAACTCTTGCACGCACCGAATATTCGTCCGGCAAGGATATGCACCGCTCCCCCTATACACCGGAGGAGCGAGATGGCACAGTTTCAATCTCTATACCAATAGACAAGAAACGACTTCTCCGTGCGAGGAGGGTTCCCTATTTCGCCCGGGTAATTTAGCCCAGCCCATTTTCGAATCGAATAACAGAAGAGAGAAATGGAACGATACGAACGTAGGTTCATTACGACTTACTACTGGAGGAACAGCTACATGGGATGATATTACCTATAGCGGTTTCACTGCCAACAGGTCGAAACCGTTCGGCATCAACATAGACGTAGACGATAAAAGTGCATTAGGTTATTCTTATGGCAGAATCCCTACGTGGAAAGATTTTGGGCCGTTAGTTACACGCAAAGAGATACAGGTTGCATTCGGAGTATTGTATGCCGATGGCGCAACAAAGGAAAATGACGGCATCGGTGCGTTCCATTACAGTCATACAACAGATGGTGAGTCTCAAAATGGGATGCGTGGATGTTTTGTCTACAATGTAGACACAGGCGACAATATTTTCCTGCCCGTTGGCTACTCCGGATATGGGCGTAGAGCGGCGGATGGCGTATTGAGATATGCTGGTAGAGCCGCTGAATTGCCTGACCCGCAATATCGTCCTCTGTTGTGGCAGATTTGCAGGAATGAAGGTGCTATATATTGGAGCGGGGAACGAGAGACCTCTGACGACCTTGATGCGAGCTTGAATCCGAATTATGCATTCGATATTAATTACAAAACATTTGATTTCAATGGTTATGGAAGTAATCAGGGTAATGGTGCGGCCTATATCCGTTTGGTAAGCGACCCCTGATATTCATTCAAAAACGGTTTACGGGCGAAGTGAGGGCGGACGAAGCCCCCTTTCGTTTCCCCTGCGCTCCGCCTCGCCGAACCGTTTGCTAACCCGATTTGATGTAAGATGGTAAATTTTCTGCTCCTCTATTTGCGGCTCTCGCTGCCGCTGCTCGGAAGCGCCGCACCCACATCCGCCGCTCTCTCCGCACCCGTTGCTTCCTCCGCGCCTCTTGCGGTGGCCGCCGTTCCCCTTGCGCTCGCTGACACGCTCACCGTTGCGCCCGAGCTGCCGGAACTGCCGCTGCCGGAACTGCCGGCGACGTTACGCACCCCGCCGGCACGGGCCGCCTACATCATCGGGCATTTCTGGGACGCTATGGACTTCGCCGACACGCTGCGCTCGCACAACCGCGACTTCATGGAGCAGAATTTCGCCAACTACCTCTCGCTGTTTCCGATTGCCGACACAACGGCGCTGGCTCCTGCCGTGGCGACGCTCGTCGGCCGTGCGCGGGCCGATGCCGGGGCCTTGTCGCTGCTTGCGGAGACTGCCGAGAAGTATCTCTACGAGCAGGATTCGCCCCTCTTCAACGAGGAGTATTACCTCCTTTTCGCCGATGCCCTCGCCGCGGCGCCCCTGCGCGACTACGGACGGCTCCGCATCGAGGCGCAACGCGCGGCGATGCGCAAGAACCGAGTCGGCACGGTGGCGGCGGACTTTTCGTTCGAGACCCGTGACGGAAAGCGCCTGCGCCTGTCGGAGGCCGCACCGGGGCGGCGGGTGCTGCTGCTCTTCTACGACCCCGACTGCGACCACTGTATGCAGACCATCGCCGAACTGTCCGGCTCGGCTCCGCTGAACGAGGCCGTTGCGCGGGGCGACATGGCCGTCGTGGCGGTCTATGCGGGCTTCGGGAGCAGCGCCCGCGCGGCATGGCGCCGCACCCTCGACCGCCTGCCTGCCGCCTGGACGGTGGGTTTCGACAGCGGCACGGTTTACACGCGCGACCTCTACGTGCTGCGCAACCTTCCGGCTCTCTACCTCTTAGACGCGTCGAGGCGCGTCATCCTCAAGGATGCCGCGCCCGCCCGTCTTGCCGAACACTTCAATGAATGATGAACGGCCTCTCTATTTTACCTCCCACGTGTCGTTGGTGAGGAGCAGTTCCTCAAAGTTGTGGTATTTCTTCTTGTTTTTTATTTCTTCTATTTGTCCGGCCACTGCGGTTTCGTAAGTGGGGGCCGCCACGTCGCGGATGACACCCAGGGCTATCGGGAAGTCCGGACCTTCCATTAACGCAAGTTTCAGTTGCAGTGTGTTGTCTTCGCAATGGGAGTCATGGATAAGAATGTCCTTTTCTGTGATGCCGTTTTCTCCTAACTTGACGACTTTCAGACCGAAGCCTTCCTGCATCAGGCCGTATTCATGATTCTCGCCAAACAGCATCGGTTTGCCGTGTTCCAGATAGATGGCGTTCTTGGCGCGTCCTTCCTTATTATATACGGTGTCATGAGTCCCGTTGTTGAAGATGACGCAGTTTTGCAGGATTTCGCATACGGACGCGCCCTTATGGGCATGGGCGGCCTTCAGTATGTCTACGGTGCCGGTCGCATCGGTCGCTACCGCACGGGCGAAAAAGTGTCCGCGGGCTCCGAAGCAGAGTTCGGCGGGATGGAAGGGATCTTCTACCGTTCCGTAGGGAGAGGACTTGCTGACAAACCCGCGCGGGGAGGTAGGGGAGTATTGTCCTTTGGTCAGGCCATAGATGCGGTTGTTGAGCAGAATCATGTTCAAATCCACATTACGGCGGATGGCGTGGATGAAATGGTTGCCTCCGATGGCCAGACCGTCGCCGTCACCTGAAATCTGCCATACGGTAAGATTCGGATTGGCTACTTTGGCTCCGGTGCTGATGGAGGCCGCCCGTCCGTGGATGGTTTGCATGGCATACGTATTCATGTAATAGGGCAGACGGCTGGAACATCCGATACCGGAGATGACTGCTGTTTCCCATGGGGCTACGCCGATTTCGGCCATAGCTTTGTGCAGTGAAGCCAAGAAGAAGTGGTCACCGCAACCCGGACACCAACGGGGTTGTCCTTTCTTATAATCTTTAGCAGTAAATTCGCTCATGATAGATTCTTTTTTTTAAATAGCATTTATTTGTTGATAATCCCGGTGAAGGCGGCAACCAATTCGCTGACCACAAATGGCTGGCCTTTTACTTCGTTATACTGATATGGAACAAAACCATCGATTTTCATGCGCAGATAGCTCGCGAACTGGCCAAGGTTCTGTTCCGCCACCACTACCTTTTTGTATTTCCTTAATACGTCGGCGGTGTTTCGGGGCAGAGGGTTGATGTAGCTGAAGTGGGCCAGCGCCGCTTTCTTTCCGGCCTTGTTCAGTTCGTCCATGGCACTGTAGAGATGCCCGTAAGTTCCTCCGAAACCTACAATCAGCAGGTCGGCATCATCGGCGCGTCCTTCTACCGTGATGTCGGGTACCGGTATCCTGGCTACTTTCTCAGCCCTTAGGCGGCACATCAAATCATGGTTTTCCGGGTTGGTGGAGATCGCTCCCGTGTTGCTGTCCTTCTCTAATCCTCCTAAGATATGCATATACCCTTTCGTTCCGGGAATGGCCCAGTAGCGGACTCCTGTTTCCGGATTGCGCCGGTAAGGCGTATAGTTGTCCTTCATTTCCGGGGTCACATACGGGGGATTGATGGCCGGATAATTTTCCAGTTTGGGAAGCTTCCAGGATCCTGAGCCGTTGGCGACAAAGGCGTCCGTCAGTAACAAAACGGGCGTCATGTGTTCCAGTGCCATCTTGGATGCGGCGTATGCCGCGTCGAAACAGTGGGTGGGCGAGATAGCGGCAATCACCGGCATGGGACTTTCTCCGTTGCGGCCGAAAAGCGCCTGCAATAAGTCCGTCTGTTCCGATTTGGTGGGCAATCCCGTGGAAGGGCCGCCACGCTGCACATCCAACACCACTAAGGGAAGTTCGGTGATGACAGCCAGATTCATCGCTTCCGATTTCAGGCAGACACCCGGGCCGGAAGTGGAGGTGACAGCCAACGCGCCGGCAAAAGAGGCGCCGATGGCCGAAGCGCATCCGGATATTTCGTCTTCGCATTGTACAGTGGTTACTCCCAATGATTTATGTTTGGACAGCTCGTGTAAGACGTCTGTCGCGGGAGTGATGGGATAGGATCCTAAAAACAGTTTCAAACCGGCTTTCTCGGCGGCGGCGATGAACCCGTAAGCCGTAGCTTTGTTGCCTGTGATGTCCATATACTTTCCGGGAACTTTTGTTTTGCTTTCTATCCTGTATGTGTGGGCCACATTGGCATGTGTGTTGTGCCCGTAGTCATAGCCGGCATGGATGACCTTGATGTTGGCTTCGGCTATTTCGGGTTTCTTCGCGAATTTTTCACGGATGAAGTCTTCCGCTATGCTCAGGTCGCGGTTGAATAGCCAGCAGACGAGGCCTACGGCAAACATGTTGCGGCATTTGAGCATTGACTTGTTGTCCATGCCGGTGTCTGCCAGGCAATCTTTCACCATTTGTGAGATGGGAGCGGCGATGACGTCCTGCTTGATGCCCATTTCTTCAATAGGATTGTCCGTTTTGAAGTCGGCCTTGCTTAAATCGCCGGCTTCGAAAGCGTTGGTGTCTATGATGATGCAGGCTGTCGGCTTGGCGAATTTATATTGGGTCTTCAATGCGGCGGCGTTCATCGCCACCAACACGTCGCACTGGTCGCCGGGGGTGTATACCTTATCTGCCCCGATGCTGACTTGAAAACCTGACACGCCTGTGAGTGAACCTTGCGGGGCACGGATGTCCGCCGGATAATCGGGAAATGTACTGATGTCATTGCCCACTGTAGCTGAAACGGTAGAGAAGATGCTTCCTGCCAATTGCATGCCGTCTCCGGAATCCCCGGAGAAACGGACAACGACTCTCTCCAACTCTTTTACTTCCATGTTGTTTGCCATATAATGCTATGTTAAAATAAAATATGAATAGGTAATAGTGGCGGCAAAGGTCGTAAAAGTTATGGGAGAAAACAAAGAAAACGGCTATAAATTATTCCATATCGTCCTGATACATCATGTTGTCGCCTCCTTTTTCGTATCTCTTGTCCTTATTGGGCCGGGCGCGCATATTCCCGAAACTGTAGGTCAGGGTAAACCCTATTTTGCGTCCTCCTCTCCAGTTTTTGGCATCTTGCTCGAAGCCGGAACCGGATGTGATGGTGTGCCATTTGCGTGAGTCCAACAAATCACGGGCATTGACGCTCAGACTCAGTTTTTTGTTGAAGAATGATTTGCGGAGTCCCGCATCCAAGGTGTAGTTGGCTTTCCGATACCCTTGCGCTATCACCTTTTTGGCATTGTAACTGCCTGTTACCTGTAAGGATATGGAATAAGGCAGCATTACATTGGCTATCATTTTGGCGTTCCATGAAAAGTCCTTGTCTCCTTCGCCTGTAATGGGTTGGTCGACTCCTTCCATCATATAGCTGAACCCGTCGAGCTTGTAATAGAAGCAGTTTACGGTAGTGGTTAAATCCAATATGTTCTTGAACAGCTTGTTTTTTACGACCACTTCCACGCCGGCCGATTGTGACTTGGCTACATTCTCGGAGGTAGAGTACATGACCTCTCCCTGCAGATAGCTGATGCCCTCGATTACGTCATGGGTAGTCCGGTAGTAGCCTGAAAAGGAGAGCATGTGATTCTCCCAGTTTTTCAGGTAGTTCAGTTCGAAAGCATTGGAAAACTCCGGTGTCAGTTCGGGGTTGCCGAAAGAGATGTTGGTGGCGTCCGTAATGTTCTTGAACGGGTTGAGGCGTCCGCCCCATGGACGTGAAATCCGTCGGGTGTAATTGATTTGCAACTCGTTGTTGCCAGGGAGCTCGTAAGAAAGGAACAGGCTGGGGAATAAGCTGAAATAGTCGTCTTTATAGGGGGTGGCGTCATGTTTCGTTTCTCCGAATGTTAGGGAACGCGTACTGATTTTAGAATATTCTCCCCGCAGTCCGGCCTGGTAGCCTAACTGGTTCCAGCGTCCTCCGTAAGTGAAATAGAGGGCATGGATATCCTGGTTATAATAGAAATGGTTGTATAATTGCTCGTCCAACGTCATGTCGGAGGCGGTTGTTCCGGAATAGGTCTCTACCGGGCTGTTTTCGCGTGAGAGGGTTCCTTTATACCCGGCTTCTATTTTGCTGTTTTTATCAAGCTGGTTGGTATAATCCATTTGTATTTCCCAGTTTTTATGCCGCATGTTGTTTTGCTGTCGCTGGTAAACGGACTCCGGTTCCCTGCTTTCGTCCGTGTAGCGGGTTAGCTGGTCGTAGATGCTTTGGTTGTCCATTTTGAAGCGGCTGTGCGAAACCGTCAGATCAATATTGCTGTTGTCTGAGAAATCATGTTTGTAACCGAAGTCAAAATTCATCATGTTCATGTCGTTGTCACTCTTGGTCGCGCGTGAACGGTTGAAATCGGGAACAAGGTTGTCGCGGGCTCCCGAGACATAGCGTATGGTACTGTTTCCTTTCCGGTCTCCGAACATGCCCATTCCGTTAAGGGAGAGATGGTTCCCGCGCGTGATGTGCCAGGTCGCTCCCATTCGGGTAAATAGATTGCCTCCGTTGTTTTCGCTTTCTGTCTGTTGATTCAAAAATGTCCGGTTGGCTATGTTGTCGCGATAAGAGTAACCTCCTCCTTCATTTTTCCTTTTCCGGTAACCGATGTTGGCGTATGCGTCCAATTTGCCGCTGCTGTAATTGATATTCCCGCTGGCGTTCCCGCCTCCTTCTGTATCGTAACCGCCCTGTATGCTGCCATAGTATCCGGCCTTGCGATCCTCTTTCAGAACAATGTTGATGATTCCGGCCGTCCCTTCTGGACTGAACTTGGCGGAAGGGTTGGTGATGACTTCTATTTTCTCGATGCTCTCTGCAGGCATCTGTTCCAGGATTTCTCCCCGGTTGTCAGCCGATAAGCCGGAGGCTTTCCCGTTTATCCAGACGGTTACGCTGGAGTTTCCGCGGAGCGATACTTCTCCTTCATTATCCACCTCCACCGATGGAATATTGGTCAGTACGTCACTGGCTGACCCGCCTGTGGCAGCTATGTTCTGATCTACGTTGAAGACTTTTTTGTCTATTTCGAACTTCATTTGTGATTTTTGTCCCACCACTTCTACCTCACTCATGACCTTGGAGTCTTCGGATAAGGCGATTTGTTTCAGATTGAGTGTCTTGGTTTTTGAGGTGAGGGTAATTTTGCGTGTAAGGGTGCTGTATCCGATAAATGAGACGGACAGCGTGTAACTGCCTTCCGCTACGTTGCTTATGATAAATGTGCCGGATGGGTCGGTGATGGCACCTTTTATGATTTGCCCGTTGGTGGGGGAACTTATGCTGACATTGGCGAATTCAATGGCTTCTTTGGTTTGCGCGTCGATGATTTTGCCTTTGATGGAACCTGTGGCCTCATCGGCGGCAAGAATGGGTGAAATGGTGAAGAATAAAAGAATTAAAGTATGGCAGATTTTTTTCATTGTTTGAATTTGGGTTTTAATATTGCTGCTGTTTAGATGGTGAGAGGATGGAAAGGTTTAATAGAGGAAGATAAAATTTCTATCTTTGCCGGAATTTTTTGTCACTCTGCAAAAATAGATTACCTTTGCGCGAGATAAAGGTTGAATGGCCTCATCGTGCCATCGGCGAGAAAGAGGACAAGGCTCTGTAGTTCAACGGATAGAATAGAAGTTTCCTAAACTTTAGATAGGGGTTCGATTCCCCTCGGAGCTACTTCTTGAAAGGGCCGGGAAAGGCCCGTCCTCTGATTCCGGGATATATTCCCCATATATTTTCTGAATATCATCGAAGATTCGGAACAGTTCTTCTGTGGTTCCGGCCCGTAACATAGAGACGCGTGTGTCCTTGAAGTTGGGTAATCCTTTGAATAAGGGAGTGGCGGCCAAATGCCGGCGGATATGGAGAATGCCTCTTCGTTCATCCAGACGGGCCACACTTTGCGACACTTCCTCACGCAGTATGTCCATTTTCCAGCCGAAAGAGAACGGAGGAAGTTCCTCTCCGGTTTCCAGGAAATGTTTGACTTCTTTAAAAATCCAAGGGCGGCCGAAGCTTCCTCTTCCTATCATGACGGCGTCTGTTCCGTACCGGTCGAAACACTCTTTTGCCCGCTGAGGGGTTGTGATGTCTCCGTTGCCGATAATGGGAATGCGCATGCGCGGATTCTTTTTCACTTCCCCGATAAGCGTCCAGTCCGCTTCTCCGGTGTACATTTGTGCCCGGGTGCGTCCGTGAATGGTCAAGGCTTCGATACCGCAATCCTGTAACTGTTCGGCCAGGTCGACAATGATTTTGTGGTCGGCGTCCCAGCCCAGACGTGTTTTTACGGTAACGGGAATCTTTACGGCATTTACCACCGCACGGGTGATTTCCAACATTTTGGGCGTATTCTGGAGCATGCCTGCCCCCGCTCCTTTTCCTGCCACCCGTTTTACCGGGCAGCCGAAATTAATGTCCAGTATGTCCGGCCGGGCTTCTTCCACGATACGCGCGGCTTCTGCCATAGCATCCGTCTCTTTGCCGTAGATTTGGATGGCTACCGGCCGCTCTTCTTCACTGATGGCCAGCTTTTGCATGGTTTTGTTGACAGAGCGAATCAGGGCGTCACTGGATACGAATTCCGTATATACCAGATCCGCGCCAAAGCGTTTGCACATCAACCGAAAAGCAATGTCCGTCACGTCCTCCATCGGGGCAAGGAAGACAGGCTTTTCTCCTAAATCTATATGGCGTATTTTCATAATTTCTCAATTGTGGTGCAAAAATAACGAAAAAGAGATTAGTTTTGGCACTTGACTGCCTGGAAAGTAAAGGTCATTCCGCATCCTCCCTCCGGACTGATGTTCCGCGGAAACCGATGGTATGTTGAGAATAACATTTATCTTTGCACAAAAAATGAATTCCATGCATACAATAGATGAATTTGAGATTATGGCTCCGGTGGGCTCGCGCGAATCGTTGGCGGCGGCCATACAGGCCGGCGCTGATTCCGTTTATTTTGGAATCGGGAATTTGAATATGCGTGCCCGATCTTCTAACAGCTTTACCATTGATGACCTGAAGGAGATTGCGGCTATTTGCGATGAACATCGTATCAAGAGTTATCTTACCGTCAATACCGTCATCTACGATGAGGACCTTTCCATGATGCGTACCATTGTGGATGCTGCCAAGGAGGCCGGCATCTCGGCGGTGATAGCGGCGGATGTGGCGGTGATGAGCTACTGTAACCGGGTGGGACAGGAAGTCCATCTGTCGACGCAGCTGAATATCTCCAATGTGGAAGCGCTGCGTTTTTATGCGCGGTTTGCTGATGTGGCGGTGCTTGCCCGGGAGTTGAATCTGAAACAGGTGGCTGAAATTTACCGACGGATACAGGAAGAGCGTATATGCGGCCCGGGAGGAGAGCCGGTGCGTATCGAGATGTTCTGTCATGGCGCGCTTTGCATGGCGGTTTCCGGTAAATGCTATCTTAGCTTGCATGAGCTGAACGCTTCGGCCAACCGGGGAGCCTGTATGCAGGTATGCCGCCGTGCCTATACGGTACGCGACCGGGAAAGCGACATCGAACTGGAAGTGGATAATAAGTACATCATGTCTCCTAAAGATTTGAAAACCATTCATTTCATGGATGAGATGATAGAAGCGGGCGTGCGGGTGTTTAAAATTGAGGGGCGTGCCAGAGGACCGGAATATGTGCGTACCGTGGTGGAATGCTACAAGGAGGCTGTCCGCGCGTATCTTGACGGAACGTTCACCGAAGAGAAGATACAGGCTTGGGACGAGCGTCTTAAAACCGTTTTCAATCGTGGCTTTTGGAATGGCTATTATCTTGGGCAGCGTTTGGGAGAGTGGAGCCGGAATTATGGTTCGGAAGCTACGGAGCGGAAAATTTATGCCGGGAAAGGGATTAAGTATTTTTCGAATATAGGGGTGGCGGAGTTCCTGATAGAAGCGGCCGAGATAAGTGTGGGAGACAAGCTGCTGATTACCGGGCCCACTACCGGGGCGATGTTTCTTACACTGGAAGAGGCGCGTGTGGACCTGAAACCGGTGGAGCATGTGAGGAAGGGCGCGCATGTTTCTTTTAAGGTCGCTGGTAAGATACGGCCTAATGACAAACTTTATAAGTTGGTGTCTGCCGGAGGTGAGGCAATACTTATATAAAAAATGTAGAAAGCTGCGTTGCGGCCCGTGGAAATGTGCTATCTTTGCGCCACAATTGGATATATAACAGTAATTTAAGTAACATGTCAACAGAATTGTTCTCTACACTGCCCTATAAAGTGGCAGACATTTCCCTTGCGGATTTCGGACGCAAGGAGATCGATATGGCAGAAAAAGAAATGCCCGGCCTGATGGCCTTACGCGAAAAGTATGGAGATTCGAAACCCTTGAAAGGCGCCCGTATTATGGGGTCGCTTCATATGACCATTCAGACGGCGGTCTTGATTGAGACCTTGGTCGCATTGGGAGCGGAAGTGCGCTGGTGCTCCTGCAACATATATTCCACGCAAGACCATGCCGCGGCGGCTATGGCGGCTGCCGGTGTGCCGGTGTTTGCCTGGAAGGGCGAAACATTGGCCGATTATTGGTGGTGTACGCTGCAAGCGTTGAATTTCCCCGGAGACAAAGGGCCTAATATGATTGTGGACGATGGTGGTGATGCCACGTTGATGATTCATAAAGGAGTGGATGCCGAAAAGGACGCTTCCGTATTGGAGGTCCCGGTTCATGCCGAAGACGAAATAGAATTGTTCGCCTTGTTGAAAAGGGTGCTGGCGGAAGATAACGGACGCTGGCAACGGGTGGCGAAGGAGATCCGCGGTGTGTCGGAAGAGACGACCACGGGTGTGCACCGTTTGTATCAGATGAAAGAGGAAGGCAAGCTGCTTTTCCCGGCATTTAATGTGAACGATTCGGTAACCAAAAGCAAGTTTGACAATCTGTATGGCTGCCGCGAATCATTGGCCGACGGCATCAAACGCGCTACCGATGTGATGATTGCCGGCAAGGTGGTAGTCGTTTGCGGATACGGGGATGTGGGCAAAGGCTGTTCGCACTCCATGCGCTCTTACGGGGCACGGGTGCTGGTGACGGAGATAGATCCCATCTGCGCTTTGCAGGCCGCCATGGAAGGTTTTGAAGTGGTGACGATGGAAGAAGCCTGCTCTAAAGGAAATATCTTTGTCACGACAACGGGCAACATCGATATCGTCCGCATCGACCACATGGAAAAAATGCCCGATCAGGCCATCGTGTGCAACATCGGCCATTTCGACAACGAGATACAGGTGGATGCCTTGAAGCATTATCCGGGCATCCGCCGCGTGAATATCAAGCCGCAGGTAGACCGTTATTATTTCCCCGACGGACATTCCGTTATCCTGTTGGCCGACGGCCGTCTGGTCAATCTGGGTTGTGCCACGGGACACCCTTCTTTCGTGATGAGCAACTCGTTTACCAACCAGACTTTGGCGCAAATCGAATTGTTCAATCATCCGTACGCTGTGGATGTATACCGTTTGCCGAAGCGTCTGGACGAGGAGGTCGCCCGCCTGCATCTGGCACGCATCGGCGTGCATCTGACAAAGCTTACCCCCGAACAGGCCGCCTACATCGGGGTGTCCGTTGACGGGCCTTACAAGGCGGAGCATTACCGGTATTGATCTAAATACTTTTTAGTCAGCCTCTTTCCTTTTGTGGATTGGCGGCATGACCTTATTTTATGACTTTCAATGGAACAGATATGACAGATAGACTGAAACGGTTTCTTCCTGACGCCATCGCCGTGCTCTGTTTTGCGGCGATTGCGTTCGTTTATTTCTTCCCGGCAGTGACGGAAGGACGCGTCCTTTCGCAGCACGATTCGGTGGCGGGAGTGGGCTCGGGAAAAGAGTCGAGTGATTATTATGAGCGTACGGGGGAACGTACCCGCTGGACCAATGCCTTGTTTGGGGGGATGCCTACCTATCAGATGGCTCCAAGTTACGGCTCCACCGATTTGTTGCGGACGGTGGAAAAGTGGTATCAGCTGTTCCTGCCGGGGGATGTCGCGTTGGTCTTTATGATGTTGCTGGGATTCTATATCCTGTTGCGCGCTTTCGATTTCTCTGTGTGGCTGGCTTCGTTGGGAGCCATCCTCTGGGCCTTTTCCTCCTACTTCTTTATCATCATTGCGGCCGGCCATATCTGGAAATTTGTCACCTTGGCTTACATTCCGCCTACCATAGCCGGCATGGTGCTGGTATATAGAGGCAGGTATTTATGGGGAAGCATGGTGACTGCCTTGTTCTTGGCCTTGCAGATCCTGTCGAACCATATACAAATGAGCTATTATTTCCTGTTTGTCATGTTCTTTATGGCGGTCGCCTTCGGGGTGGATGCCTGGCGCAGGAAGGAAATCGCCCGTTTCCTGAAGTCTACGGCCGTGCTGGTGTTGGCTGCCTTGGTGGGCGTGGCGGTAAACTTGTCGAGTTTGTACCATACTTACCGGTATACGCAGGAAACCATGCGTGGCAAGAGTGAGCTGGTGAAGGCGGATGCGGGCAATCAGACCGGGAGCGGGCTGGAGCGGGACTATATCACGCAATGGAGCTATGGGATAGGTGAGACGTTTTCGCTATTGGTGCCGAATGTCAAAGGAGGAGCTTCCAACTGCGGCGACAAGCCCATGCTGATGTCGGAAAACGAGACGGCCATGAAGAAGGCCGATTCGCAATACGTTCCCCTGTATGGCCAGCTGACTCAGTATTGGGGTGAACAGCCTGGCACTTCAGGCCCGGTCTATGTGGGAGCCTTTGTGGTCATGCTCTTCATTTTGGGAGTGCAGATTGTGAAAGGCCCTATGAAATGGGCGTTGCTGGCGGCGACCGTCCTGTCCGTATTGCTTTCCTGGGGAAAGAATTTTATGGGCTTTACCGATTTCTTCCTCGATTACGTGCCGATGTACGACAAGTTCCGTGCCGTATCGTCCATCCTGGTCATGGCGGAGTTCACCATCCCGTTGTTGGCCGTGCTGGCCTTGAAGGAGGTCGTCACCCGGCCGGAGGTGTGGAAAGAGAACCGGAAATCCTTTTATATCAGTTTCGGACTGACAGGCGGACTGGCGTTGCTGTTTGCCCTGGTTCCCCGCTTCTTTTTCCCTTCTTACATCTCTTCCATGGAATCGCATGCTTTGCAGGGAAGCAATCTGGGCGAACATCTGGCTCCTATTCTTGCCAATCTGGAGGAGATGCGCATGGCGATGTTTACAGCCGACGCATGGCGCAGTTTCTGGATTATCGTTGTCGGGACTCTGTTGTTGTGGGGCTTTCTGGCAGGCAGACTGAAGACACGCGTCATGGTGGCAGGGGTGGCGCTGCTTTGCCTGACAGACCTGTGGCAGGTAAACAAGCGATACCTGAATGACGGGATGTTTGTGGAGAAAACCGTCAGGGAGAATGCCTTCAAGCCTTCTGACGCCGACCGGTATATCTTGCAGGACAAGGCTCTCGACTATAGAGTGCTGAATCTGGCAAGCAACACATTCAATGAGAATGAGACTTCTTATTGGCATAAGAGTGTGGGGGGATATCATGCCGCCAAGTTACGGCGTTATCAGGAGATGATTGAGGAACATATCTCGCCCGAGATGCAGACGCTCTTCAGGGAGGTGGTCGATAAACAGGGAGATATGGCTTTGGTGGGCGACTCTCTGTTTCCTGTGGTCAATATGCTGAATACGCGCTGGATTATCTTCCCCGGTCAGGGAGGGGCTGCCATCCCGTTGAAGAATCCGCATGCGTATGGCAATGCCTGGTTTGTCGATGAGGTGAGGTTCGTGAAGAACGCCAATGAGGAGATAGAGGCTTTGCATCATATCGACCCCCGCCGTACGGCCGTGGCGGATGAGAAATTCGCGGCAGTGCTTTCGGAGGCGGTGGCGCGGAACGACTCGTTGCCGGCTGTGCCCTCCTCCGTGCGTAATGTGAGCTTGTCGGAGTATGAACCCAACCGGCTGACATACGAGGTGAACGCTCCGGAAGGCGGTACGGTTGTCTTTTCTGAAATCTACTATCCCGGGTGGCGGGCTTGCGTGGACGGGAAGGAGACCCCCGTCGGACGGGTGGATTACATCCTCCGCGCCATGGACGTGCCTGCCGGAAAGCATACGGTCGTCTTTACCTTCGACCCGGAATCGTTGCATGTGACGGAAACGGTTGCATACTGCGCTTTGTTGCTTTTGGGTGTCGGGGTGCTGGCGGGATTGCTCCTCTTGTTCAGGAAGCGGAAAGGGAATGGCTGATGAGCCGAAATTAGTTCAAACGGGCTAAAGAATCTTAACGTCAATAGTTTGATTGAGAGAGAATCATTTGTTATTCCCGCGAAAGAAGTTGTATCAAAATTTAATCCAGTTGTATCTAATCTTCTTTCAACGAAACAAGCAAATGGTATTGAGGTCTCACGTTTGGCTTCTCTTCGCGATACACTTCTTCCGAAACTAATGTCGGGCGAATTGAAAATTAGTGAAATAGAAACAGAGAAATAATTATGGATAAGTCAATCGGCATATTGGATAGAGATTACACTTTATGGGTCAAGGAACTTGTAAAGCGTTATCGCGGCAGCCAAATCAAGGCGGCTATAAAAGTGAATAGAGAATTGCTCCGCTATTATTGGGAACTCGGTAAAGATATTGAAGAAAAGCAAGCGGATAACAAATATGGCAGTAAATTCTACGCTACACTGAGTCGTGATTTACGTCATGAAATGCCTGATGTGGAAGGACTATCCGAGACATCCATACGTTACGCAAAACGTTTCTATACTCTTTATAGCCAACAGATTGTACTCAGATCTGTTCTCAATTCCTTGGGGACATCACCGCTATATCATAGACAAGTGTTCGAATGATTCCGACAAGGCTTTGTTTTACGTCCGCCAAACATTGGAAAACGGTTGGAGCAGGGATATATTGCTGAATATGTTGGGCACGAATCTGTATGAACGCGGTGGTAAGGCTTTAACCAATTTCAAAAGCACACTTCCTGATGCGGATAGTGATTTGGCACAGGATTCGCTTATGTTGGCAAAGAGTATCGTCTGCAAATAGCCGAAAAGGAAAAGTTTGTCGACTTACTATTCTACAATCTCAAACTATCTTGCTATGTGGTGGTGGAGGTGAAAATCGGTGAGTTTGACTTTGCCGATGCCGGTCAATTAGGTGGCTACGTTGTAGCTTGCAATCATCTTCTTCGTAAGGTGGGGCGCGACAATCCAACAATCGGATTGCTTATCTGCAAGCAAAAGAGCAATACCTTGGCTCAATATGCGCTTGAATCAAGCAGCCAACCTCTCGGAATATCCGAATACGAGCTTGAAAAACTCTATCCCGAAAAGATAGAAGGTACAATGCCGTCTATCAAAGAAATAGAGGCTAAATTAGATGGTCAAACAAACGGCTAAATTCTCATTTATGGAGTTAAAGGAAATACATATTAATTCTATAATTCCCAATAAGAATTTCAATGCCGATGATTCAAAGAGCCAAAGTGACACTTTAAATTGCACTGGTAGAGCGTGACTTGCTGGAACGGGAAAACGGAAAAAGAAACGGAAAATGGGTTGTTAAAAACATAAATTTGAACCGCCAGGGTGAAACAAGGCAGAAAAAGGAGAAAGAAAGCGGCCGGAAAAACTCTTAAGAATCTCCGCCGAAACTGTCGGAGTTTTCGGAAAGATTCTTAAGAAAGTTTCGGAAAACTCCGACAGTTTTTCCGCTCCTTCTTATATCCGTGAAAATGAGCGGACTTTTGTATGAAAAAACGATGCCGAAAGGAGGCTGTCGGATTGTCTTATAGGGTGAACGGGCCGGACAAGCCCGTCTCTTTTACGGACACAAAAAGCCCGCCTCAAATTTGAGACGGGCTCTTTTCTTTATCTCACCTCCCACATCCGTGGGACGTAAACTTGCCTACAATTCAACTATTATTGTTGGAATGTCATAGTGAACGGAACATCGATGATCTTAGTAACTTTATAACCGAAGTTATCCGTAATGACCAACTTAACCTTAGTCTGAACATCACCACCTTGTGCCGCATTTGAATTGGAGGTCAGTTTAATATATTTTGCCTTAGTCATATCACCAGCAATATCCGCATAATTTGTACCGACAAAAATAGGACTACCCTGTACATAATATTCATCTACTTTATCAAAGTTGGCACCTGTCAAGAAATGCAATTCTACAGCCTGTATATACGTCTTTTCTTTAGTACCTGCAGTAGTCATCTTAGTCAGGTCAAGAGCTTCGTTATACCAGTCGGTAATCTTAAGATCGCTTAATGCGATGTAAGTCGATTTACCAACAGCACCCGGATAAGTTACCTTAGGAGCAGCACTCTTCCAAGCGAATGTACAGTCGTAAACGTAGTTGCCAAATTCAACGGTGAAAGGAGTACCCCATGCCGGATTCCAATTTTGCACATTCCAAGTGTCAGTCTCCGCATCATACTTATTGCTAATTTGGCCATAATTGTAATTGATAGCCATTGGATACTTGGTTCCAAATTTCTTGTCTTCCGGATTAACCAAAGACTTATCAGCATAGAGGGTGTTCGAAGCAACAATATAGTTTATAACGGCAGTCTTAGCAGGATCGTGAATTTCAGAGAACAGCAGGTTAGTATATCCTGTCGTACCCGAGTTATCTGCAGCAATACCATGCCATGCATTCTTCAGGTCATATTCTGCACGGTTCCTCTCATAAACCGGATAAACTTTCAGGTTACCATTAACCAGTATATTGGTGAACGGATATACCTCAGTCGGGAAGCCCGGCAATGCCTTCTTGAACTTAATCGTGGAAACGGCTACAATACCGGATGTTCCGTTCTTCGCGGTGATGGTTGCTGTGTAAGTCATATCGTCCTTCAATAATTTAGGATCAACATCCTTCATATACACAGTGGTTACGCTTGTGATATCAGCTGAAGAAATAAGTGCTCCCTTTATGATTTTATCTGAGTAGTCATATGTTCCGTTTTCTAACAAACGAACCTCATTACCATTCTTTTTCTGGAATACGAAGTTATTAATTGTTATACCGAGTTCATTCGTTACATTCTCACCCTCTGCATCCTTAATAACCAATTCGTATGTACCACTTTCAGTGCGTCCCCATTTTGCAGTAGAGAATGCATCAGTCTTGCTTGCTACAGTTGTTGCAAGAGGAACAACAATCTTGGCATCCATTGTCAATGTCAGGTTTGTTTCAGTCTGAGCTGTTTCGCCTACATATACATAGAACGCTTTACCATCGGGATCTACCAAAGAACCATCGTAGTTGACGGCATATACACGGAAGCCGATATAATCACCGTCGGCATTCACGTCCTCGGGAATAGTCAGTTCCAAAGAAGAACCGTCTGTAACAGTGTTCAAGCCTTTAATATTATAACTTTTCCATGCGTTGATTTCAGAAGGAGCGCTTTCCACTGCACAAGCCTCATCCAATGTAACATAGAAACCACGAATGCATTCGGCGTAGGGCTTGTCTTCTCCACGAGATCTTACGGTTTCATCAAAGTTTACAGTAAATGGCTTACCGGCTTTTACACTATATGCGCTTAATGGCTGTCTCTTGTCTGTGAAATCTTTCTCTACATTAATCTTTGAAGCATCTTTATTTTCGATGATAGGTTCTGCCCAAGGCTCATATTTGTATATTATGTTACCATCTCTATCGAAAGTCGTCTCTGTGTTCCATCTCAGTTCTTTATAAGGAACAGGTGTTCCGTCTTCCGAGGCAGATGCGTCATCGTTCCAGCGGTTCTTAATCTCTTTAACCGATGTATTGTCTACATTGAATACCAATTCTTGCCAAGTATCTTTATTTTCTGAATTAAGAGTTAATCCGTACTCGGATATAACTTCTCTTCCATCATGCTCTTCGTTACTTACCATTACGGCATACAAGATGTGTTTGTCCTCTTTTCCATCTTCTTTATAAGTAGCGACTGCGTCATGATAAGCCTTTGTATCATAGTTTTCTTTCAGTTTTACAGAAACTTTCCACAAACCGTTGGCAGACACAGCTCTGGTCAGCAGTTCATTATAAGGTTCAATATCCTTAATTTCCAGCAGATTACTCAGATCATTCATCTGACTGTTCACCAGTTTGATCATGTACTTATCCAACGTTGCGGTTGTCGGAGATACACGGATGACAAAGGAGTCTTCGAATGTTTCCTTCTCGCCCTTTGTAAATGAAATGGCACCGTCCATCTTGTCACCAAAAGTCCAGGTCCGGACAGCTTCGGCAGAAACGAGGCTCAATGTTTTACCAATGTTATTGTTATTGGTACCTATATATAAGGATACATGCGTAACCTGTTTCTTCAATGCAACGGATATTACCTCTAATTGGCTCCTTACGCCGCCTACGATATCCTCCACGTGGATTGCAATCGCCTGAATCATCTCGTCAGTCAGTGTGCCTGCTTCCAGATTTTCCAAATCTTCTTCCAGTTTTTCCAATCGTTGTGCATTGGCAGTCATAGCCTGCTCATTACTTGCTTTGTAACTTTGCAATGCGGCAATCTCTGTTTTTACGTTAGCCAGACTATCCAAATTGCTTTGCAAATTTCCCAACTCTTGAGTCAGATTGTCGATAGCCGTTCCATGCTTAGCTACAACCGAGTCATTACTTGCTTTGTAATTTTCCAATGCGGCAATCTGTCCCTCTACTGCAGTCAGTCTCTGTCCTAACTCAACAAGGTCCGTATCCAACTTCTCGATGCTGCCGCTCAAAGTCTCATCCGCCTTGGCCAGTTTATCCAAAGCCTCTTCCGTGGTAGCCTGAAAAGCCTCCAATGCTGCGATACGACCTATAACTTTAGACATCTGTTCCTCTACTTTTGCCTCGATTCCTTTTACGGCGTTATCGACAGCTTCCTTATTCGTCTGAATGGCAGTCTGCAACTCGGCTTTCACTGCATTCAATTCAGCTTTCGCCGATTCAATGGCCTTGTTCTGTGCTTCGAGCGCTGCTTTTTCCGCATCGTCCTTAGCGGCGGCAATCTCACTTTGCAGGCTGCTCTGAGCTGCTTGCAAACTTTCGATCTCATTCTCTACACTTGCCACGGCTGCTTTTGCGTCATTGATATCGCCCGTATTGGCCTGAATGGCAGCCTGCAACTCGGCTTTCACTGAATTCAGTTCAGTTTTCGCCGTCTCAATGGCTTGGTTTTGTGCTTCGAGCGCCGCTTTTTCCGCGTCGTCCTTAGCGGTGGCAATCGCGCTTTGCAGACTGCTCTGAGCTGCCTGCAAACTGCTGATTGAGCCTTCCACAGCGCTGACCTTACCGCCTAACTCGCTCTTCTGCCCGTCAATCTGCGTCTGCAAGTCATCGATGTCGTCATCGTAATCCTTGCAGGACGTAACCGTTCCTGCAGTACCCAGCATGAGGGCACTGAACAGAATCACATTTAAAAACTTCTTGTTCATAATAAAAAACTTTAAATTTATAAATTTAAAAAAGTAGAAATAAATAAAATCTCTCGCTTTCGATTCCTTCCGCACACCTGCTCCGTCTCCGGACAGTATCCGTTACTTCGCAGGTAACGGAAATCTTGTTAATTTTGTTAATAATCAGGAAATAAGGAGAAAATAGACTGGTTTTGTTTGGAATAGTAAAAGATAGGTTTCCGTCACCGTGATAGAGGAGTGTCCCATGGCTTCCGATATGATTCCGGGGTGTATCTCGCAATGGTAGGCCATTGTGACCCAGGTGTGTCTGGCCGCATAGGTGCTCCAATTTATTTATAAAGGGTTTACCTTACAAGTATATGCAATAAATATAGAGAAAAGAAATATGTGATATGTAATGAGGGGTATGAACTGGATGACCCTTTCTTCAGAAGGTGGATTGAAGTAAAAAGAGAAGGGTGATAGAAAGAGGAAATCCTTGTTGGGTTTCGTGTCATTTCAGTATATTGAGTTTTATGCTTATCATGTCTTTATATGATATTTGCGTCTCCTCCGGTAGAAAAGAGAGAGTGATGAACTCCATCCACTTGGTTTCTACTTTCAAGAGTTTCTTGAAAAGGTTTTCTATTACTTTTTCGTCCAATCCCGACGCCCGCATGGAGGTGACAAAGTCAGCCTTCTTCAATTTACGTTTTTTGCCGTTTAGTGTAAGTGCAAGTTCTTCGGTGTCTTCAGGCATCACCAATGCGGTAGACAGCATGTCATATGCTGGTGTGAGCGTATATACCCCTTGTTGGGGACTATAAAGCGAGAAGTTCTTCAAATGCATGTCGGCATTACCGGTTATCCATGAAAAGACGACTTGCTCCCAGAAATTCACCAGGTCCAATTTGGGAGCGGATGAATATCTCAGCACTAACTTCGCAATCTGTTCATAAGAACCTTTGTATTTTTGTTCAGTGAGTTTTTCAGAAAGTTGGCACATATCCTCCATAGCCAATTTTCCCCCTTCATTCGTGCGGTCTATGCGCCGGGTGATATAGCATAATTCACCATCCTCAAAGCGGATGAGGCTATGTGGCACAACTCGTATCTTGGCTATTTCCGCAAGATGCATTGTCAGATCCTCTAATTCGGGAAGATTACCGAACCGTTCGGTTTGCGGCTTCAAAATATAGCGCCCCCATAAGCCTACAATCGTAAATCGTCCAGGCTCGTTTTTACTTCCTTTGTTGATATCCAATGATAATTTGGCCTGCACTCCGGTCAGTGTGGTCTGACTGCGAATTACCTGCCTTGCCAAATCATTGAGATTATTGCGCGTATAAGGCAATATAGGCGCCTCTGGTGTCCCGAATATCTTTTTTGAGCAAGCCTTGTGGAAATCCTTCTCATTTCCATTCAGTTCCTTGTAACAATACAGACATCTTGCCATTTTTTAATCCTCCTCATTTATAGGTTCGACCCCCACTGCACCGATACAGTCTTTACAGCACGCCAGCAACAGGGACATTCGGTCACGCGCGTCTATTTTCCAGTTCTTTTCCGCAATGTCAAGCAGCCATCCTTCGGGTATCAGCCCGTCGAAAAAAGGGAACAGCACTTTGTCGTGATAGGACTTTTCTGTCAAGGGTAATGTGAGGCTGACAGCTTCTGCGACATCCGACCGCAGGAACTCCCTATCGTATAGGAAAGTATAGCCATCCTCATCCTCTGTGAGGATGCCGGCTTTTATTCCTCGGAGATTTATTAATGCCCGCTTCATTATTCGTCAGTTTTAGTTATGGGCACTGCGCCAACTTCGCTGCCGAACAAAGACAGTAGCTGGTTTACCTTGTCCAACCGCAACGTCTGTTTGCCTTGCTCCAATTCACGGACAAAGCGTAAGCCTACTCCTGACTTTTCCGAGAGTTCCATTTGGGTCAGATTGTACTGCTTACGCATCGCTTTTACATATTTGGATAATGTGGTCTGTTCCGTATATTCCATTTTTATACCCTTTGGGGTACAAAGATAGAATATATTTTCATTATTACACCCATAAGGGTATAAAAAAATTAAAGGAGAAAGAGATTATATCTTTTCGGGTATAAATTAACTGAAATATCAAAGTAATGATGAAACATGGAGAATAATCGAGCAGGTCGGGAAACGAAAGTTTTCTGACCTGCTTTCGTGTATGACATGCCCGTCATACCAAAAAAAGAGGGTATTCTGCAAGGAATACCCTCAAATTTATCTATCTTCTGTATGTTTTACTTCTTCAAAGTAATTGTTACAGTAGTGGTTGTGGTAGCACCCCACTTGTCATGTACAACGAGAGAAACCTTACATGGAACATCGTTCTGCAATGCGGTTTCTGCGCTCTTCTTCACTACTGAGAAGTAGGAGTAAGCATCGGTTTTATTCATATCGAACTGGCTGCCATTATGGTCTTCAATTTTCAGATATTCTTTGGCATTGTCATCAGCCAAAACAACTTCCACTTTTTGGATTCTGCTATCCACAGGCTCATTTGGATCTGGTTTATATTCAGTACCTGATTTCTTATACATCTGAACCAAGTTATAAGCCTCTCCGTAAACATCCTTAGCAGTGATGTTCTTCAAGCTAACCTTGATAGGACTAACCCCATTACCAGAAGCATTCGCAGCTGCAGTAGCTTCCAAGACACCTTCCTTGATTTCAGACTTAACTGTCAAGTTGAATTTGTTTACAATCTTAGCGATGTGCTCATTGCCGAATACAGTGTAAGCGGCTTGGATTTCACGAGTAGAGTAAACGTTGTCTCTGTTGTCTGCGCCCTTGCTATCATCGTATGCCTTAACGCTGATGTCACTAGTCTTATTATTAGTAGGATCTACTACAATCCATGGTTCACAAGTGTGTCCACTAATATTCTTGTGGAGAGTCTCAGAAAACTCTACGTTACTCTTTTCAGTACCCATGTCTTTGTACAGATCGAACAAGTTGTATTTCACTACATATTCATCATTATTTTTCTCTGGTTTACCGTAAACTACAGCGTTGTCACCATCGAAGTAAGCAGACAGTCTGCTGAACGGATTTACAGCTGACTCAGCCGGAGACTTGATAGTAACCTTAACAGGAATTTCAAAGGCGTTTTCTCTGGCGCCACTCTTCTTCAAGCCCAATACAATTTGATAGCTTTCTTCAGCGGGGAATGCATTGGCAGGATCAAAACTGAACTTAACATACAACGGAGTCTGAATCTTAGTGTTGGCATCAGCTTGCTTGAACTTATTATCTTGAGCGTCTTTATAGTAAAGATGAGCGTCATCAATTGTTGTAATCCAACTTTCATCGATTGTAGTTCCACCCTTACCATATTTCTTACTGTTTACTGTGATTGTCTTTTCACTAAGAGCCTTGCCATCTGCCCAAGTGATATTTCCAACCTTTGTAACAGAAGGCAGGTCAGTGTCTGTAGCACCGGCCAAAGCAGATTGGATATTGGCCAAAGACAAATACTGTTCCTTGTTAGTTATATTTACTGTCCATTCTATAGGATCCAAAGTGGTTGAAGGAGCAACGTATTCAAAGGTTACTTGAATCGTCTTGGCACTTGCTGCTTCTGCTTTATCCCCATTTACCAACAGATAGTTTACTTTAATATCAAGCGTACCAGCCTTTTCAGCCTTAATCGTATTTCCAGATATAGTTGCGCCACGATTTGCTGCAGCAGTCTTATCAGCAAATTCGAAATAGTAATCAACGATATAAGGAGTCAAATCGTTAACATTGTCTCCATCTATGTTAGCAACACTAGCATTTTTGAAGCATCCTGTCAAATCAAGTTCTTTATTGATCTTAACAGAAAGATTTTTTAAATTAACGGTATTAATTGTAGTAACAGCATTTTCTTTAACCTTTACATCGTATGCAGACGCTACCAAACCATTAGCTGTTTCAGTAGTCAATGCATAAGTTCCTGCAGATTTACCGCAATTGGCTGTAGAGACATATTCCACAGTCATATCAAATACGCCCTTGTTGGCAGAAGCAGCGCGAGTCAAAGGTTTTTCTGTTTCATTATTCTTCGGATTTGTAACCTTGAAAGGTACATTTCCTTTTGAATCTGCCAAAACAAAAGCATATACTGAAGCGTCAGCATCCTGCGGATTTACGATAGCGCTCAATGTACTAACTTGAGAAAGCAGGATAGTATTTTTGGCATAAGTAATATTATGGAACACAACCTTATCACTCAATTTCTTACCATAGCTCATCGTAACTTCTGCAGGTCCAATTTTTCCATCCTTATCAATAGAAACAGCCTGCAAGCTCAAGATAGATGCAGCTTTCGGCAATTTCACTGTAGTATAGGCAGAGCCTTCTTTGTCGACAGCAACATTCAGTTCCCAATAGCTTTTCTTATCTACTACATAAGCGCTTGCACCTTTGGCTGAAACGCCAGTGTCAGTACCTACATAATCTTGCTTTTCGGCATCCCATGCGTAAACTACCCAATTACCAGTTGTTTCGCTGATTGACGGAGACTTGGCATTGATACCGTTTACACCAGCAGGACCGGCAGGACCAGCAGGACCGGCAGCACCAGCAGGGCCAGCAGCACCGGCAGCACCATCGGCTCCCTTTATACCTTCTGCGCAAACGCCGGTATCTACACCGTCAATCTTCCAGTTCTTGGTGGTAGGATCAATTTCAATTGTTGGGGCTTTGCCATCGTCACCCTTATCACCCTTGATGGTTTCGATCGTGCTGGTTGAATTGTCATTCCAGGTTACAACAATACCATCACCACTCTTAGTTACGTTGGTTACATATTTACCAGCGTCAACTTTTGCTTGCAAAGCGCTTAATGAAGACTTGACCCCGGCCAGCTCATTATTGAGCTGATCAATGTCATCATCATAGTCTTTACAAGACGTGAACGTCCCTGCCGTACCCAGCATAAGGGCACCGAACAGGATCATACTCAAATACTTCTTGCTCATAATAAAAACTTTAAATTTATAAATTTAAAAAAGTAAAAGTAAATAAAATCTCTCGCTTTCGATTCCTTCCGCACACCCGTTCCGTCTCCGGATAGTATCCGTTACTTCGCAGATAACGGATGGATGCTCAAAAGAATCATTGCGAAGCTGGCAAGGGGCCGGGAATGAATCCCGACTTTTCATTTCCGGATGTCGGGTTCTTTAAATTTATTGCCTAATTTTGCGCACGCAGGCAGAGTCTGCGAAATCCGCATTTAAACGTGCTTTTCTGTCAACGGGACTGCCGTGGCCCGGGCTGTCGGCGCAGTGGCACGTGTATTCCGTATCATGGAGAAGTCACGCTTACACATATATATATTAATGTATAATTTGAATTGAAGATGAAAGAAATTACCTTACAGGAAATGCTGTCGACTATTATCGGAGAGCTCCGGGAAAGCGGAAGATGGGGAACATCCCATATTTACCAGTCTACATTGAATGTGTTTTCCATATTCAACAACTATCAGGATTTTCCTCTGCGCAAATTAAGTCCGGCGGTTTTGAAACGTTTTGAGATGCACCTGCGTCAACGGGACTGCAGTTGGAACACCGTTTCCACCTATATGAAAGCCATTCGCTCGGCTTACAACCGTGCTGTGGATTCACGATGCGTCCGTTATACGCCCCGGCTGTTCGAGCATGTCTATACGGGAACCAAAGCGGACAAGAAAAGAGCCTTGGAAGCTTCGGACATAGGGACTTTGATTCGTGGGACGGAAACGGATTTATCCGAAAAGATTCCTTCCTCCGACCTTCAAAAGACCAAAATGCTGTTTGTTTTCATGTTCATGACGCGCGGCCTCCCGTTTGTCGATCTGGCCTTTTTACACAAGAAAGACCTTCAAGGCAATGTATTGTCCTATCGCAGAAGAAAGACGGGCCGTGCCTTGCGGGTGCGCCTCTCCCCCGAGGCCTTGCAGCTGGTGCGCATGATATCCAACAAAGACGAGGAGTCGCCTTATCTGTTCCCCATATTGCACAGCAAGGACGGCACCGAAGCCGCCTATAAAGAGTACCAGTCGGCCTTGAGACGTTTTAACCACCAGTTGTCGGTCTTAAAGACACATCTGAATATGGACTCACATCTCAGTTCGTATTCGGCCCGCCACACATGGGCCACAATGGCGTATTACTGTGAGATTCACCCCGGCATTATTTCCGAGGCGATGGGACATTCATCGATAAATGTGACCGAAACCTATCTCAAACCTTTCAATGATAAAAAGATTGATGAAGCAAACGAAAAAGTGATTTCTTTTGTGAAAAGTAATTGAACCCGGGCGTAATCCAAATTCCTTTGTCACAATTGTGCCCAACGACGCTTGCCCAGTCTGTCTGCGCAAGATTTTCTCCTGAAAAGGAGTAAAAAAAAGCCGTTGCGCTCCTTATTAAAACTTTGTTTTCGATTAATTAGGGATATTCAGTTAAAGGCTGCAGATGACGGCTGCAGAATCTTGCGAGACTCCTATAAATGCCAGAAA
>CANQSM010000048.1 GCA_947626525.1 uncultured Phocaeicola sp.
GAAAAACGCGCTTGGGATTCGGGCTGTTCCGCATGTAATACTGATGGATCCGCAATGGATTGTACGCTGGGAAGGATTCCCCGCGTTGACAGGATATGAATTGACAGAACGAGTAGTCAGAAAAATCATGCGTCAATACAAATCTGACAAGTGACAAGCGTACATTCTGAAACTTCAGTAAAATGAAGCCATTCACAGCCGGGGATTCTTTTCTCCGGCTGTATTATTTTTCTCCATTTCTTACGGGCGACGCGAATAGACCCGTATATAGGCGTAAACAGGCAATTCTCAGCATCACTATGGGTTAGGTTTGTTACGATGTCTAACAGGTTTGTCTTCAATCATATGTTTTTCCTGCTGCAATGGAAATTCCTTGCAAAAATCATCCGCCATACAATAAATCTCTGTAACTTTAGACTCTGAAAACATAGTGATAATCGTTTATTAGAAAGTCGCAAGCTGAAGAGAAGGATTTTGTTTGAACGGATTCCGTCGGGCAATGAATCACTGATGCACATCATTGATGCCATGCAGGAAGGCAAAACCCTCCGGCTGACCTATCAAGGCTTCAACCACAGCCATCCGGTTACGTTCTTGGCGGAGCCTTATTGTGTTAAAGTTTTTAAACAGCGATGGTACATGGTGGCTCACAGTCCGGAAAAGGACAACATCTATATCTACGCCCTCGATCGTATCCTGCAAATGGAAAAGACGGATGTGGCATTTACGTTTCCCGACAGCTTTGATGCGGAAGCTTATTTTGGCAATAGCTACGGCATCATGGTGACACCCGACGAGCTGGACGTGGAGACCATACGCATCAAGGTGACAGACCGGAACAACAAGCGCAAATACCTGCGCCTGCTGCCGTTGCATGCTTCGCAGGAAGAAACGGAGAGGCGGCCGGACTATTCCGTCTTTACTTACCGGTTGTATCCCACGTATGATTTCTTTCAGGAAGTGCTTTCTCACGGTGCGGAGATAGAAGTGCTTTCTCCGTCCGGTTGCTGTCTCATCCGTTATCCGGTTGCCATGACACCAGAGAAAAATAATGCGGGACACAGTTTATTTTACACTACTCGGGAGGCTTGGTTCGCAGCTTTCCGGAATATGTACTTTTAAATTCTGCTGACACTTTTTACTTCATTGATTTTCTTTAGGTTGTTGCAAATGGTTTTGACGTCATTCACATCGTGGACATAAAGTTGTATCTTTCCGTCAAAAATCCCGTCATTGCCCTCTATGCTTAATTTATGTATGTTTACATTGAGTTGTTGGGAAATGACTTGGGTTATCTGATTCAGTACACCGATATTGTCTATTCCTTTCACTAAAATGTTAACAGGGAAGAATAATGTTTTTTGTGTGTCCCAATTGGCGGCCAGGATTCTGTTCCCATGGCTGCTTTTCAGTTTTACCGCTACGGGACATTGGCGTTTATGGATGATGATTCGATTCTTTTCATCAATATATCCTAAAACGTCATCGCCTGGAATAGGCTTGCAACAATCGGCTATGATATAATTCTTCTCTATAGTCTCTTCTGTCAGCTTGATAGGTTTTTTACGATCTATGTTGTTATCTTCTGTCTTCTTTTCTTCTTCTTTGGCGGTAGACTCTTTTTTCCCTTTATTTTGCTTAATGATGCTACCGATCGTACTGCCAAAAGGGAATAGGTGCTTTTTCCAATTTGTATTGCTGCCTTTTTCTTTCAATATATTCCGGTCGTCGTCACCTAGGACCAACATCTTTTGTCCAAGTGCCAGGAAAAGTTCTTCTTTTGTATTCATTTTATGCAGCCGGGAAAGTTTTTCGATATTGGCACTGTTCGGTTCTATGTCTTCTTTTTGGAAGAATGTGTTCAATATTTCTTCTCCCTCTTTTTGCGCAATACGTTGTTCTTTTTTGATGATAGCCAGAATTTTTGCTTTGGCTTTGGCTGTGGAGACAAAGTTAACCCATGAAGGCTGTATACGTTGTGCTTTGGAGGTTAGGATTTCCACCTGATCCCCGCTTTGCAGACGATGGCTTAGAGGTACCAGCTTGTGATTTACTTTAGCTCCGATACAGTGACTTCCCAGAAATGTATGGATGGAGAAAGCAAAGTCTAATGCCGTGGAGTTTTGCGGCATAGTTTTGATTTCTCCCTTAGGAGTAAAGACAAAGATTTCTGAGGCAAAGAGATTTAGCTTGATTGTGTCGAGTAAATCCATGGCATCTGGTTGGGGATCATCCAGAATCTCTTTAATGGTGTGTAGCCATTTTTCTAATTCGCCCTCATCCTCGCTTCCGCCGCCTTCTTTGTATTTCCAATGCGCGGCGAAGCCTTGTTCAGCGACATCATCCATACGCTTGCTGCGAATCTGTACTTCAATCCATTGTCCTCGGTTGCTCATCAGCGTTACATGGAGCGCCTGATATCCATTGGCTTTCGGATGGCTCACCCAGTCACGCAGGCGGTCAGGATGCGGCTTGTATATTTTAGAGATGGAAACATATATATTGAAGCATTCGTTTAATTCTTGTTGTAGCTCTTTTGGCTTAAAAATGATACGTACGGCAAGGATATCATAAATCTCTTCAAACGAGATATGTTTGTTCTGCATTTTGCTCCAAATGGAATAGGGAGACTTGATACGTGCTTTGATGTCGTATTCCAATTCCATTTTATCCAGTTCTTTTCGGATTGGATCCGTAAATTCCTTGAATAAAGCGTCTCTTTCCTGTTGTGTCGCGGCCAGTTTCTTTTCTATCTGTGCATACTCTTCAGGGTGTTCGTACCGGAAACTGAGGTTTTCCAGCTCTGTCTTGATTTTGTTCAGCCCCAGTCTGTTCGCTAATGGAGCGTAAATATAAAGAGTCTCTCCTGCAATTTTATATTGTTTATTGGGCAACATGGAGCCCAATGTACGCATATTGTGTAACCGGTCGGCTATTTTGATTAAAATGACACGGATATCATCCGACATGGTAAGCAGAAGCTTTTTAAAGTTTTCGGCTTGTGCGGAAGCTCTGTCGCCAAAGATTCCTCCAGAGATTTTGGTGAGCCCATCGACAATTTGCGCTATTTTGGGACCGAAAATATTGGAGATATCCTCAACGGTGTAGTCCGTATCTTCTACTACATCGTGCAGTAACGCTGAGCAAATGGATGTGGACCCCAGACCAATTTCAGTACATACTATTTTGGCTACCGCAATGGGATGCATGATATATGGTTCTCCGGAACGTCGCTTTACTCCTTTATGTGCTTGTTTGGCAAAATTAAAGGCTTTGGTGATGATTTCGATTTTCTTGCGGTGTTTAGTGGCAAGATAGCTATCAAGGAGTTCCTGAAATGCATTGTTTATCATTTCTTCTTCCTGTATTTCCTTTAACTGTATCTCATCCATATAGGTATCCTCCTTTATTGTTAGTTAATCCGTAGCGATTTTCCGGCAGTAATCCGGGTTCCTTTCAAATTGTTCAGCCTTTGTAATTGCTTGACACTTACGTGATGTTTTTCAGCTATGCTCGACAACGTATCGCCTCTTTTGATTTTATAGTATGTTGCTTTGGTGGAAGAACCGGTGCGTGCGGCATTCTTATTTCGGCTGGTTGTTTCTTTTACCGCAACTACCTTTCTTTTTGTCAGAAGCTCATCTGCCCGGTATTTATAGATGGAATCTTTCGCATCGATAAAAGCGTTCACATAATTTTGTGGCAGGCGTACGATACAGTTCATACTGTTTCCTGGAACAATATCTTTTTTATATTGGGGATTCAGGGCTCTGATTTCCTCTATGTCTATTTTGCAAAGATCGGCAATTTGTCGGAAATGTAAATCCTTGTTCACTATAATTGTATCGGTGGCGAGCGGCAGAGTGGCGTCCATAGGACAGATATTATGATCGCAATAATAATTCATGACATAATTGGCTGCAATGAAAGCCGGTACATATCCGCGTGTTTCTTTAGGCAGATAATTATATATCTCCCAATAATCCGTAGCTCCATTTGCACGATGTATGGCTTTGGTGATATTGTTTGGCCCGCAATTGTAAGCGGCTATGACGAGGTTCCAATCCTTGAAGATATCATAAAGATCTTTCAGGTAACGTGCTGCGGCATAGGTCGATTTCACCGGATCACGCCGTTCATCAACCAGACTGTTTGTTTCTAATCCGTATAATTTGCTTGTGCCGAGCATGAATTGCCACAAACCCGTTGCGCCAGTGCGGGAAACTGCTGTAGGCCTTAAAGCTGATTCGATGATAGGCAGATATTTTAGTTCATGGGGTAATCCATAAGTGTCTAAAGCCTCCTCAAAAAGAGGAATGTAGAAATTGCATGCACCCAGCATGACCGATACGGAATTTCGAAGACGGCTGTTGTACATGTCAATAAATTTTCGTACAACATCGTTGTAGGGCATTTCCATAATGGTCGGGATTCGTGATAAACGATCTATATAAACGGAATCCGGATAAAATGGGTTTACACTACTCATTTGGCAATCGTTTACAGGAGTCAGAAAATTTTTGGCATGCCAGTCTTGTAACAAGGTATCCATTTCAAGCGTCATGCTTTCCGGCAGGTCGATCTCCTCTTCTTTTCCTGTAACCTCGGAGCGAATGGTAATTGTGTTCTGTGCAAACACTTGTAAAGAGGCAATGAATAGGGTAATGGTAATTAGTTTTTTCATCATGATTTAAAATCTTAGGCTGCATTGTAGTCCGACCGAACTTCTACGGTTTTGTCCGTTATTGATGACGGCTGGCTCTACTCTTAGTCCAAGGTCTTTGGAAATATCGAAATTGGAGAGTTCGGCATCTACATAGGCATCAATGACAGATAAGATGTATACTCCGATAAAACAGAATATGCTTAAGTCCCGATAGCGTCGGTAATAGTCTTTTTTCTTTTTAAATATTTCCTGAAAGCGTGATTCGCTTCCTGTTATGTCATAATTAGGCGGTAGAAAATCTTTGTAGCTGTCCGTAGCCGGATCACTATCCATAATATCCAAATATGCTTGTGAATAGTCTGAATACATTTGATTGTTCCATGCCAGCGCATAGGCACACCCTACAAAACCTCCGTATACGATAGGCAGTTTCCAGTATTTTCTATTGTAAATTTGTCCGCCTCCAGGAATGACCAAAGCCAGCCAGGTGGCTTTCATAGGATTGGGTATCCAACGTTTTTTTTCAATCGGTAGGGGGGAGGCTTTCTGTATAGAATCACTTTGAACTATCAATCTGGCAGTGTCAACAGGGGCTTCCATCTGTTTTAACTGTTCTTGGTTTAGCTTTCCGATGCTGTCGGTTGGAATCGAGTCTTTTGTATTGGATGGGATTCCCATCCGGCGAAGAAGGGCTTTGGGGACGGCTGTGGTGTCATTCTTTGCTTCTTGAGCATACACGATGCCGTTTATTTGTAGCAAACAAATAAGCAGCAAGGCCCAATGACGATATGATAGTACAAGGCGTTTCAAAATTCTTCTTTTTAATTTTGTTTCAGTTTGTCCAGTATTTCCATAATACGTTCCAAGTCTTCCTCATTATTGAAAGGAATGCTGATTTTGCCTTTCCCTTTCTCTGTGCAGGTTAGTTGTACTTTTGTTTGAAAAAAGTCGGACAGGTGCTTTTTCAGCATATCAAATTCCTGAGAAGACTTGATATTTCTGGGAATAATTTTCTTCTTTCCGCTTTTTACTGTTTCGCCTTCGCTGAGTGCTTTCACCAATTCTTCTACCTTACGTACGGAATATCCTTGTTTAATGATTTCTTCGAAAATCTTTATTTGAATTTTGGGATCGTCCAATGTCAGCAAGGCGCGTGCGTGTCCCATATCTATTTCTTTGTTTTGTAGAGCGACTTGTATGGGAGCGGGCAGTTTTAATAGGCGTAAATAGTTGGCAATGGTGGTACGTTTCTTTCCCACTCGTTCACTCAGTCTTTCTTGTGTCAGTTCATATTGTTCCAGCAGGTGTTGATATGCTAATGCGATTTCAAGGGAATTCAGATCTTCGCGCTGGATATTTTCAATCAGGGCCATTTCCATTACATTTTCATCGTCGGCAGTGCGGATATATGCCGGTATGGTTTGCAGCCCTGCTATTTGTGAAGCGCGATACCGGCGCTCGCCGGCAATAATCTGATAGGAATCTTCTGACAATTTACGTAAAGTAATAGGTTGGATGATACCGATTTCGGCAATGGAGTCGGCCAGTTCCTGCAATGCAACCGGATCAAACTCATGACGTGGCTGGTTGGGATTGATAGAGATTTTTCTAATCTCTATTTCATTGATGGATGAGGAGCCTTCTGTTTTCACCTCTTCTGTAGAGATTAAGGCGTCTAATCCACGTCCTAATGCAAATTTTTTACGTACAGCCATATTTTTTATTTGTTTCGTTTAATGATTTCTTTAGCTAAAGACAGATAGTTTTGAGCTCCTTTTGACTCTGCATCATACAGAATGACAGGGATACCATGACTGGGTGCTTCGCTTAATTTTACATTCCGCTGAATGACGGTGTTGAACACTAGTTCCTGGAAGTGGCTCTTGACTTCATCATATACCTGATTGGCTGATCTGAGTCGTGAATCATACATGGTAAGGAGGAATCCTTCTATGTCTAATGCCGGATTAAGCTTTGATTTGATAATTTTTATTGTATTCAGTAACTTGCTGATACCTTCCAAGGCAAAATATTCACATTGTACGGGGATGATGACTGAATCGGAAGCAGTAAGGGAATTTACCGTAATAAGACCTAACGAAGGAGAGCAGTCTATAAGGATATAGTCATAGTCGTTTTTCAAAGGAGCCAATATCTGTTTCAAAACTTTTTCTCTGTTCTCCAGTTGAATCATCTCAATTTCTGCTCCTACTAAATCTATGTGTGAGGGAACGATGTCAAGCCCCTCTATATCTGTTGTGTAAATAGCTTCTTTTATGTCAGCTTGATTCACCAGACACTCATATATGGAATTGTCGATTCCTTTCAGGTCGACTCCGAGTCCCGATGAAGCATTGGCTTGCGGGTCGGCATCTATTACCAATACGCTTTTTTCAAGTATAGCCAACGAAGCTGCGAGGTTGATGGTCGTTGTGGTTTTTCCTACGCCGCCCTTCTGGTTGGCTAAAGCAATAATCTTTCCCATGTATAACTTTAATTAATGGTCATTCACGTTTCATGAAGTTGCAAATATAAACATTTCCCTTTAAATCTGTATGTTTTTTAGTGCGCCTTGCACAAGATTAAGATTTATTCCCATTCTGAAGAGGGGAAGCTCCTTTATTTTGCGTACTTTTGTAACAATAAAAAAGCGGATTATAAAAATTATGTTATGAAAAGACCATTGATTCTTGTTTCGAATGATGACGGTGTGCAAGCAAAGGGGTTGAACGAATTGATTCATATGCTCAAGCCTTTGGGAGATGTGATTGCCATGGCTCCGTCTGAACCCCGTTCCGGAGCAGCTTGTTCGTTGACTGTCTCTTTGCCGGTAAAATATGGATTGGTGCATAATGAGGATGGACTTCTTGTTTTCAAATGTTCCGGCACGCCGGTCGATTGTGTGAAACTGGCATTGGATTCTGTATTGGACACCCGTCCGGATATAATTATCAGTGGTATTAATCATGGGGATAATTCTGCTGTAAACGTGCATTATTCCGGTACGATGGGGGTGGCGCTCGAGGGATGTATGAAAGGCATTCCTTCTATCGGTTTTTCCTTGTGTAATCATAATCCGGATGCGGACTTTACTCCGGCCTCTCCTTATGTACGCCGGATTACCGAGGAGGTGTTACAGAGAGGGTTGCCTGCAGGCGTTTGCTTGAATGTGAATTTTCCAGACACGCCTTTTTATAAGGGAATCAGGATTTGTCGTCAGACAAAGGGTGTTTGGAAGCGTGAATGGATGAAGCGGAGCCATCCGAATGGGGGGGATTATTATTGGTTGACCGGTGAATTTGTGGAACATGATGAAGAGGAAGATTCCGACCACTGGGCATTGAATCATGATTATGTGGCTATCACTCCCACTCTCATTGATATGACCGCATACGGGATGATGGAAGAAATGAAACACTGGAATTTAGAGTTGTAATATATGAAATATTACTTGATAGTAGGCGAAGCATCCGGAGATTTGCATGCCTCCAATCTAATGAGGGCCTTGAAACAGGAAGATGCGGATGCCGAGTTCCGTTTCTTCGGAGGAGATCTTATGACAGATGTGGGAGGAACTCGTGTGAAACATTATAAAGAGCTTGCCTATATGGGGTTTGTGCCCGTGTTACTCCATCTTCGTACGATTTTTTCCAACATGAAGCGGTGTAAGGAGGATGTGGTGAGTTGGAGACCGGATGTGTTGATATTGGTCGATTATCCGGGATTCAACCTTTCTATCGCAAAGTATGTAAAGGCACATACGCATATTCCGGTTTACTATTATATTTCTCCAAAAATTTGGGCATGGAAAGAGTACCGTATTAAAAATATACGGAGAGATGTGGATGAATTGTTTTCCGTTCTTCCTTTCGAGGTGGATTTTTATCGTCGCCATCATTATCCGATACACTATGTAGGCAATCCCTGTGTGGATGCCGTGGCACGGTTTGTCAGCTCTACCCGGCAAACTTTCGAGGAATTTGTCACTCAAAACCGTTTGTCGGACAAACCGGTCATCGCTTTGTTGGCAGGCAGCCGTAAGCAGGAGATCAAGGACAACCTTCCGGACATGATTCGGGCGGCTTCCCGTATGGAGGGGTATCAGCTGGTGCTGGCTGGTGCTCCGGGCATTGATGCTTCGTATTACGATTCTTATTTAAAAGGAACACCGGTGAAAGTTGTTTTCGGACAGACCTATTCATTGCTTCGGGCAGCGAAAGCGGCTTTGGTGACTTCCGGTACGGCAACGTTGGAAACGGCTCTTTTCCGTGTACCGCAGGTCGTGTGTTACCATACTCCGATGGGTAGGATTATATCTTTTCTGCGTCGGCATATATTGAAGGTCAAATATGTTTCGTTAGTCAATTTGATTGCCGGGAAGGAAGTCGTTCGCGAATTGGTGGCGGATACCATGACGGTAAAGAATATGGAGAGGGAATTGCGTTCGTTGCTGTTTGATGAACAGGCCTCTCGGATGATGCTTGAGGAATATGACCGGATTATTGGGATATTGGGATCGCCTGGAGCCTCGGAGCGTGCGGCACATAAAATGATAGCTTTATTGAACAAGTAATCTTTTCCTTATCCGAATGGAAATGTTGAAAATTGATAGGACTAATTGGGTAGCTTTATTAATAAATCCGTTAATTTTGTTTCTGTTTATAGTGTAACAGGAGGATAACCGGAATGAAAGTGACTTTATTGCAACGGGACATCTATTGGTGTGATCCCGAACGGAACCGGAGGGAGATAGAACGTATGGTGGCAAAAGCCTCGGAGACGGATTTGATGGTAATGCCTGAAATGTTTCAGACCGGATTCTGCATGACACCGGCCGATATAGCCGAGAAGAGCGAGCATTCTGCCACCCTCTCTTGGATGAAGCATATAGCCATGATGCGGCAGTGTGCTTTGGCCGGCAGCATAGCTGTAGAAGAAGGAGGTAAGTATTACAACCGTTTTTATTTTGTTTTTCCGGATGGAACGGTGCGTCATTATGATAAGCGGCATTTGTTTACCTATGGCGGCGAGCAACAAGTTTATGTGCCTGGGGAGGGACGGGTTGTCGTTTCATACAAGGAGGTTCGTATTCTGTTGCAGGTATGTTATGATTTACGTTTTCCTGTATGGGCTCGTAACAGGGGAGATTATGACCTGATTCTTTATGTGGCGAATTGGCCTGCTTCCAGAATCTCTGTGTGGGATACGTTGCTCCGTGCGCGTGCCATCGAGAATCAGTGTTATGTGGTGGGTGTCAATCGGATAGGAACTGACCTTTCGAGTATCTATTGCGGACATAGCGTTGCCATAGATGCGTATGGAAGAGATTTGATATGTATGGGAGAAGAGGAGGCTTGCTGTTCTTTCTCCATTGATTTGGCTGTATTGCAGGCTTTTCGCAAAAAGTTTCCTGTATTGGAAGATAGAGACAGGTTCGAGCTGCATTGACAAGATGTTTAGGGATATTCCGTAACTTCATTACCAATGCCTTGAGTGTCATCGCCGCTTATTGTTTCTTTCCCAAGAAATAGTCTGTGCATCATCTTTTGTTACACTTTCACTATTGTGATAATACCGCTACTTTAAGTCGTGCTAAGGCGTATCCTTGCTCTGCGGCTTTGCGGTACCAATACACCGCTAGCGTGTAATATCCAGCATCGTAATATTCCTTTCCTTTATCGAAATACCGTTGCGCATCCTGTGTGCATCCGGTTCCGAAAAGGAAAATGGAACAAAGTAATAAACCGATTTTTTTTCATGATTATGGATTTTTAATTTGTATTTTTGCCATATCTTGGTTGGTGAATTGTGCGAAAGCGGTGTAAACGGCTTCCTTTCTCAGAATAAACGGAGGGTGTACAAGTAGACAGTTGCTGCCGGTATGGCCATCAACGCGCTGTCAAAGCGGTCCAACCAGCCGCCGTGTCCGGGAAGTATGCTTCCGGAATCCTTTATGCCTAATTGACGTTTGAGGAGGGATTCCATCAAATCGCCCCAAGTCCCGAATACCACTACTACCAAAGCGAATCCTATCCATGCACCAAGCGACATGAACGGACAGAAGCGGGCCATTACAACCGATGTCGTGACTGCGAGAATGCCGCCTCCTATCGAACCTTCCCACGATTTTTTAGGAGATATACGTTTGAATAGCCGATGTCTTCCGCAGGTAATGCCTACACAATAGGCACCGGTATCATTCATCCAGATGAAGATGAATACAGCCAGTGGAATGATGGGGTTGTATTGTACACTGTTTTGACTCGGGTCTGTATGATATGCCAATACGTTGAGCAACGCGAACGGCAGGGCAATGTAAAGCTGGCTCATCATGGAGTAGGCCCAGTTATTGACGGGATTGCTTTGTTTTAAATAGAGTTCCCTGATAATGATGTACATCCATATCATCAGGTATGGAATAAAGATTTTTTCATCGTATAGATGCAGGCAATACCCCATGAAAGCGAAAAAGAGATAGCTCCCGCCTGTCATGGTTATCATCCGATTCACCTTGATATCCTCTTTTTTGTTGACTAATGTGGCGAACTCCCGAATTGTCAAAGCTGTGATGCAGGCGAATAGAATTCCGAATGACAGGGGATTGTAAAGAAGGCACCCTACAATTATCGTTACGAACAGGATGCCTGTAATTGTCCTTTGAATAAGATTTTTCACGGTATTATATTTCCTTTTAAGTTTATCCCTTCGTCTCTTCTGTCTCGTCATTCCCTATCGCTTCTTCTTCTTTCTTTTTCCCGTGCTCATTGTTATAATCCGATAATATTTCTTCGGAGCGGGAAGCCCACGGACGTTTACCGAAGATATGTTCCACGTCTTCAGCAAAAATCACTTCACGTTCCATGAGCAAGGAAGCCAGTTTGTTATGTCCTTCTTGATGTTCGGATAAAATTCGTTTGGCCCGTTCGTATTGTTCTTTAATCATTCTTTTTACTTCCTCATCGATTACTTGGGCTGTGCTTTCACTATAAGGCTTGTTGAAAGAATATTCATCGTTGTTATAGTAACATAGATTTGGCAGTCGGTCACTCATTCCGGCGTAGGCAATCATTCCGTAAGATTGCTTGGTAACCCGTTCCAGATCGTTCATGGCACCCGTAGATATTTTACCTACAAACAGGTCTTCTGCCGCCCGTCCGCCTAATGTAGCGCACATTTCGTCAAGCATTTGTTCCTTGGTGGTTATCTGGCGTTCTTCGGGCAAATACCATGCTGCTCCCAAAGCTCGTCCGCGGGGGACGATTGTTACCTTAATCAAAGGATTGGCGTGTTCGAGGAACCAAGATAAAGTGGCATGTCCCGCCTCGTGCAAGGCTATTGTTCTCTTTTCATCTTGTGTCATCACTTTGGTTTTCTTTTCAAGCCCGCCGATGATACGGTCTACCGCATCCAGAAAGTCCTGTTTCCCCACGAAATTCTTGCCGTGACGGGCTGCGATTAACGCCGCTTCATTGCAGACATTGGCAATATCCGCACCGGAAAATCCGGGGGTCTGGCGTGCAAGCAGGTCTACATCTACTGTCTCATCTATTTTGACAGGACGGAGGTGCACACCGAACACTTCTTTCCGTTCGTTCAAATCCGGCAAATCCACATGAATCTGACGGTCGAAACGTCCGGCACGAAGAAGAGCCTTATCTAGAATGTCAACTCTATTTGTAGCGGCAAGAATAATGACTCCGCTGTTTGAGCCGAATCCATCCATTTCTGTCAGCAATTGGTTCAGTGTGTTCTCTCTTTCATCATTACCACCCATAGACGGATTCTTCCCGCGGGCGCGTCCTACGGCGTCAATCTCATCAATGAAGATGATACAAGGCGATTTCTCTTTAGCTTGTCTGAACAGGTCGCGTACACGGGAAGCACCTACTCCCACGAACATTTCTACAAAGTCGGAACCAGACAATGAGAAGAACGGAACATTTGCTTCTCCGGCTACAGCCTTGGCCAATAACGTTTTGCCTGTTCCTGGAGGTCCTACCAACAAAGCGCCTTTAGGAATCTTTCCTCCCAGTTCCGTATATTTTTCCGGTTTCTTTAAGAAGTCGACAATCTCCTGTACTTCTTGTTTGGCCTCAGCCTGTCCGGCTACATCCTTGAAAGTGATACGGTTGGCATTGCCTTTTTCGAATAATTGGGCTTTTGATTTGCCAACATTGAACACACCGGCACCGGCTCCTCCACCGCCACCCATCCGGCGCATGAAAAACATCCAGATACCGATAATGAGAATGAAGGGAAATATGTTCCAGAAGAGTGCGGTCAGATAATCTTTCTTTTTCCCGTAATCGCGCTCTACTTTGGGAAGTCCTTCTTTTTCTCGGTCATCTAAATAGCTGTCAAGTGATGCAATTGTACCGATTTCCATGGTTACCATCGGGCTGCGTCCTGCTTTTTCGGCATTTTCCTTGAATACTTCCCTTGCAAATTCCGGTTTGATAAACACCTCGGCGGTATTGTCATCGTAGGCTATGATTTTGTTGACATATCCTTTTTCTACATATTCTTTGAATTCCGAGTAATTGATGCTTTTGCTCAAAGACTTGTCCCCGTTTGCGAAGTATAGTACAAACAGAGCTAAAATTATAGGCACATACAACCAGTTCAAATTGAATCGGGGCATGTTCATTTTAGGTTTGGGATTATTTTTTTCTTCCATGATGCATATTAATCTAAATCGGGAATAGATGTTAGTTTGGCATCAGCCCAAAGATGTTCTAAATCGTAAAATTCTCTGAGTTCAGGCAAAAAAACGTGAACCAGCACATCTGCATAATCCATTGCCACCCATTGGGCATTGCGTAGTCCGTCCACACTTTCCGGTTTTTCATTAGTTTCTTTGCGGACATGTTCTTTGATAGAGTCGACGATGGAGAGTATCTGGTTGGGAGAATTCCCTTGACATATAACAAAGTATTTACAAATGGTATCGTCAATAGACGTTAAGTCGGCAACAATAATGCGTTGGCCTTTTTTTTCTTGAATTCCTTCTGTTATTTTCTTTACTAAAATGTTTGTTTGACTCATTCTGAATTTATAGTTATTTTAATAATCTTTTCTATTCTACAGTGGAATAGTATTTGGCAAAGATAAAGGTTATTTATGGCATCAACGAAAAAGAATTGCTGAAATATAGGAGGTTTTTTATATTTTTTAGAAAATATCTTCCATAAGTTGACTCTACTCTTCTATGCGAAGGAACTGGAGGAATAACTCGTTGAAAAATTGCGAGATAAAGAAAAATGAAGAGAAAGAGGAAAAAAACGTCGTAAAAAACTTTGTATGTATGGAAAAAGTGGTATCTTTGCACCGTTTTGAAATATTGGGCTATGGTGTAACGGTAACACTACAGATTCTGGTCCTGTCATTCCTGGTTCGAATCCAGGTAGCCCAACAAAAGAGTTCCGTTTACTAATTTAGTAAACGGAACTCTTTTGTTGGTTCCGTGCTTGTTGGAAAATGATAAAATCAAGACAGCTATATGGAAGCTGGATACACTTGTGTAAGCTATCTTTTTGAAGAATCTTGAAATACTTATTCTTGGTTATGAATAGATTCGTCTATTACATGAATTTTCTCCAGTACAAGCTCCAAATCGGCTTTCAGTTTCTCTACCTTGCGATTCATTTCGTTTACCAAGCTGTTTCCCTTTTTGGAAGCGCTGGTTAGGAATCCCAGATTGTTTTCATAAGTTTGGATTTCATTCTTCATGTTTTCGTAAGTGCGAACTAGTTTTTCACGTTCCCGATAGAGGCTGTTGCTTTCTTTGTTGGCAATATCTTTTATATTAGACTTGAAGTGGTTCAATCTTTTTTGTGAAGCGGAAAGGTTCAGCTTATCAAAGAGGGTGTCTACAACCATGTGGAATTCTTTGTAGATTTTATCTTTTTCTTTGAAAGGGACATGTCCGATATCGTTCCATTCCTTAATCATGTTCCGAACCTGTTGACCGATTTCTTCTGTCGCATTTTCTATATCTATATCAGTCAGCTGACGTATGATTTCTTTCTTTTTGGCTAGATTTTCTGTTTCAACAGAACGCTGTGAAGAATTCGCCTTTCCTTTTTGTTCGAAGAAATAGTCGCAAGCACCGATAAAACGTTTCCATACGTTATCAGAATACTTTTTGGGAACTGGGCCGATGGTCTTCCATTCTTTCTGGAGTTTGGCCAGCGTATCTGCTGTAGCCTTCCAGTCAGTGCTATCCTTCAGCGCCTCCGCTTTTTCGCACAGTGCTCTTTTCTTTTCCAGATTTTCATTGAAAGCCTCTTTTATTGATTTAAAGAATTCGCCTTTCCTTTTGAAAAAGTCATCGCATGCCGCACGGAAACGTTCGAATATTTTCACATTCATCTTTTGCGGAGCAAAACCTATTGTTTTCCATTTGGCCTGAAGTGCAATGATTTCTTGTGTTTTGTTTTCCCAATCGCTGAACGTTTTCAGTTGGTCGTATTCCGTGGCTTCTACAATTTCACAGATCACTGTTTTCTGGTCCAGATTATGTTGTTCTGCTTCCTTAAGTTCCTCGAAATATTGTTGATGGCGGCGATTCACTATGGTAGATGCCGCTTTAAACCGACTCCATATACTTTCTCTCAAGTCTTTTGCCACAGGACCTGTATCACGGAATTCCTGATGAAGTTTTTGAAGTTGGTGGAACGCTGAGATTACGTCCGGTTCATCTGCCAGTTTTTCGGCAGCTTCGCATAACCGTATTTTTATTTCCTGATTCTTTTTGAAGTCATATTCACGGAACTCGTTATTGAGTTTCAGCAGGTCGTAGAACTTCTCTACATATAGCTGATAATTCTTCCATAGCTCATTGACTTTAGAGGCAGGCATCAGTTTGATGTCATTCCACTGTTGTTGCAGCAGTTTAAATTCGTTATAGGACTTGTTGGCGTCTTCAGGGCTTTCAACGAGTTCTTTCAGCTTGTTGATAATTTCTTGCTTCTTTTGCAGGTTCTCTTCTTTTATACGTTCCTGCTCGGCATATAGCGCATTTCGCTTGCTTTTGATTTCTGCCATGACGGTCTTGTATTCCTCTTCCATGCTGTCAGGTTGGGGGACGAATGCACTTTCATCTCCTCCTGCCTCAACAAAAGCCTTTCGATCTGCTTCCTGTTCTGCTTTATGCAGCTTATAGAAAGTATGCTTTAACAAATCGAGCTCTTGCTTTTCAGCGTTTTCAGCGTCTTGTGCAAGTTCTTGTAACCGTTCAATAACTTCTGCCTTACTTTTTTTAGGTTTCAAAGCAGTTTCTTTACTTTCTGAATCCGTCTTTTCCGTCATTTCCCCTTCTTTGTCAGAAACTTCCTGTTCTGTTTCTGTGGCAGGAACATCGGTTAGTACGGCTTGTTTTTTGTCTTCTTCCAATGCGTCTTGTTGCAAGATTGCATTAGTGTCATGAGAGTCCGTCATCATTTGTTCTTTTTTAGGATGGGATTATACCCGTTTGCATTTGCTTACAAATTAAAGCAATAAAAATGTGATATCATACAAAAAAAGCGGATTATTTTGCTTTTTAGGATAATAAAGTCGTAATGCCCATATAGATCATCATGCCGATAATGTCATTGGTAATGGAAATAAAAGGTCCTGTGGCAATGGCGGGATCTATTTTCAGCTTTTCTAATGTCATGGGGACAAGGGTACCGAAAATAGATGCAAACATGACTACGGCAAACAGACTGATGGATACGGAATACGTGACGGTGGCCGTTCCTCCGAAGCGGACGAAATTGTAGATGTATACCAACATGGAAATAATGGTGGCATTGATCAGAGCCACGATGGATTCCTTAAGGACTTGCTTGAAGATATTTTCTGCATCCAGTGAACTGTTTGCCAGTCCTTGTACCACGATAGCGGAGGATTGTGTACCGACATTTCCTCCTGTACCACCGATAAGTGGAATATAGAGAGCCATTTCCGGATGAGCGGCAAATGTATTGTCGAAATTACCCAAAATCATGGAGTTGCCGATTCCGCCAATCATACCGATCAATAACCACGGTAGGCGGGCTGTCGTTTGCTTGAAGACGTTATCGTGCGTTTCGACATCCTGTGACAGACCGGAAGCCAACTGATAGTCGCGTTCTGCTTGTTCACGTACTTCGTCCATCACGTCGTCTACGGTGATGCGCCCTACAAGGCGTCCTATACTGTCAGTGACCGGTATGGCCACCAAATCATATTTTTCGATGATTTGTACCACTTCATCGATAGGAGTGTCTACCCGTACCGAAACCGGGTCTTTTTTCATCACATGTTTAACTTTGGATACCGACGGGCTGGTAATCATTTTCTTGAGAGGAAAGACGCCGCGCAGCCGTTCATCGTCATCCACTACATATACATAATAAATTTCATCCATGTCTTCTGCCTGCATACGCATTTCGCGTAGGCACTCGGGCATACTCCAATTCTCATTTACGACAACCATTTCTGTTCCCATCAGACCTCCGGCTGTATCCTCGTCATATTTCAAAAGGTCGACAATGTCTCCGGCTTGTTCGATGTCTTCGATATGAGAAAGCACTTCTTCCTGCTTCTCTTCGTCCATGTCTCGGATTATCTCTACGGCATCATCCGAGTCCATGTAGTCTACAAAGCGTTTGGCAATGGTCTCTGAAGGGAGAATATCCAGAAATTTCTTCCGGGTATCTTCGTCCATTTCCACCAATACGTCCGCAGCGGTTTCGTTATCCAGCAGATGGTAGATGAACCGTGCCTCTTCCGGTTCCAGCTTATCACATAGTTCCGCGATGTCAGCTGGGTGAAGGTCAATCAGAAGACCTTTTAACTGGGCTGAGTCTTTCTGTTCTATCAGCTCTTCTATTTGATTGATGAATTCTTTTTCCATAATCAGTTTGCTTTGACGGAGGTAGAACCCAGTGCATGTTCCACCTTGTTGGTTAATGCAATGAACTCCCCGACAGAAAGCTGTTCGGGACGTTTGTTGAAAAAACTATCGGTATAGAGAGGAGAATCTTTCCCCAATATAGGTTTGATGGAGTTGCGTAACGTTTTGCGGCGTTGGTTGAATGTGGTTCTTACCACTTGTTTGAATAGCTTTTCGTTACATCCTAAGTCGGTGGTTTCGTTACGTGTCATGCGAATAACTGCGCTTTTAACTTTTGGTGGAGGGTTGAAAACGTTTTCGTGAACCGTAAACAAATATTCCACTTTATACCAGGCCTGAATCGATACGCTGAGAATGCCGTAAGTCTTGTTGCCCGGGCCGGCGGCAATGCGTTCAGCTACTTCTTTCTGTATCATACCCGTACAGCAGGGTATCAGTTCCCTGTATTCGAGCATCTTGAAGAAAATCTGGCTGGATATGTTATAAGGATAATTCCCTGTCAGCACAAAAGGCTGTCCGCCAAACAGGTGTTCAAGGCGCATTTTCAGGAAATCATCTTCGATAATATGCTCTTCCAGCGAAGGATAATGCTCACGGAGATAGGCAACCGATTCGAAGTCTACCTCCACTACTTTTACCGTCCGTCTTTTTTGTACCAGAAACTGGGTAAGCACTCCCATTCCTGGCCCGACTTCGAGGATAGGGATATCCGGACATTTATCTACCGTATCAGCGATAGCTTCGGCTATCTTTATATCTTTCAGGAAATGCTGTCCAAGAAACTTTTTTGGTCTTACTACTCCCATGTCCACTACTTTTATCTTGAATTGTTATGCTGATTATTTATATCCTGTTATCTTTGCATCGTGCAAAGTTACGTATTTAATATTAAAATTCGACATTTTTACGAACGTATTCCATTGAAAAAGATAATAAATAATGTATTGAAGATTGCGTTTCCGTTGTTGCTGGGAGGGATGATTCTTTATTGGACATACCGTGATTTTGATATCGGCAAGGCAGGCGAGGTCTTTTTATATGAGATGAATTATGGGTGGATGTTGATGTCGCTTGTGTTCGGGGTGATGAGCCATTTGTTCCGTGGGTGGCGATGGAAACAGACGTTGGAGCCTTTGGGAGAACATCCTAAGGCGAGTAATTGCGTCTATGCCATCTTTGCATCGTATGCGATGAATTTGGTCATACCCCGCATTGGGGAAATTTCCCGCTGTGGCATATTGGCCCGTTATGACGGTGTATTCTTTTCCAAATCGTTGGGAACGGTGGTTACGGAACGCTTGGTAGACACTCTTTGTATCGGACTTATTTCCGGTATTACATTTCTGTTGCAGATGGGGGTCTTTAACACTTTCTTTCGCACAACGGGAACCGACTTGCATTCTTTTGCCGAGTTGTTTACGTCCGTACATCTATACATAGCTTTGGCTTGTGTGGCGGCTATGTTGGTTTTGATTTATTTTCTAGTGAGGCATTTGACTGTTTTCAGCCGTGTGAAAGGATTGGTGAAGAATGTATGGACGGGTATCTTCTCTTTACACATGGTAAAAAACATGCCTTTATTCTGTTTCTATACATTAGCTATCTGGGTTTGTTATTTCTTTCATTTTTATCTCACCTTTTTCTGTTTTACTTTCACGGCTCATCTTGGGTGGATGGCGGGACTGGTTATGTTTGTGGTAGGGAGCTTTGCCGCAGTGGTTCCTACGCCGAATGGTGCCGGTCCGTGGCATTTTGCGTTGATAACGATGATGATGCTTTATGGGGTGGAAAAAGAAGATGCAGGAATATTTGCTCTGATTGTGCACGGAATTCAAACATTATTAATAATTTTGTTGGGCATATATGGATTAGCGGCGTTGCCGTTCACAAATAAAAAAAGAGCATTATGAGTACAATTCAGTCATTGACTCCACAAAATGTGTGGAAACATTTTTATGAGTTAACACAAGTTCCCCGTCCGTCAGGGTATTTGAAACCGGTGCAGGAATTCCTGCTTCAGTTTGGGAAAGATATCGGTGTAGAGACCATCATGGATGAGGTGGGCAACATTATTTATCGTAAACCGGCCACTCCGGGAATGGAAGATTGCAAAGGAGTGATTTTACAGGCACACATGGATATGGTGCCTCAGAAGAATAACGATACGGTGCATGATTTCGAGAAAGATCCTCTTCAGACATATATTGATGGGGAGTGGGTAAAGGCAAAAGGTACGACTCTCGGTGCGGACAATGGCATGGGAGTGGCGGCTATCATGGCTGTGATGGAATCGAAAGATATAAAGCACGGTCCATTGGAAGCGTTGATTACGGCAGACGAGGAAACCGGAATGTATGGTGCTTTCGGTTTGAAAGTCGGTGAGTTGCAGGGACAGATCCTTTTGAACTTGGATTCGGAAGATGAAGGTGAGTTGTTCATCGGTTGTGCTGGAGGTATGGATGTGACAGTTACTTTGCAATATAAGGAGGTGGAAACAGATTCGACGGATGTGGCTTTGAAAGTGACGCTGAAAGGTTTGCGCGGTGGACACTCCGGATTGGAAATCAATGAAGGAAGGGCCAATGCGAACAAGCTGATGGTGCGTTTCGTACGGGAAGCCATCGCTTCATGCGAAGCTCGTCTGGTCACTTGGCACGGTGGTAACATGCGTAATGCCATTCCTCGCGAAGCGGAAGTGGTAATCACTCTGCCTGCCGACAATGAAGAGGAAGTGATGGAATTGGTAAAATATTGTGAAGACTTGTTTAATGAAGAATATCATGTGACGGAGACTCCGATTACCTTTACTGCCGAGAAAGTGGCTTTGCCGAATGGAGAAGTGCCGGAAGAGATACAAGACAATCTGGTAGACGCTATCTTTGCCTGTCAGAATGGGGTGATACGTATGATTCCCTCTATCCCTGATACCGTGGAAACATCTTCTAATTTGGCCATTATTACGATAGCCGATGGAAAAGCGGATTTCAAGATTTTGGCCCGTAGTTCTTCCGATTCCATGAAAGAGTACCTCACAACCTCTTTGGAGAGTTGTTTCTCCATGGCCGGTATGAAAGTGGAAATGAACGGAGGTTATTCCGGCTGGAATCCGGATGTGGAATCACCCATTTTGAAAGCGATGGTGAAGTCGTATGAAGAGCAGTTCGGTGTGGAACCGAAAGTGAAAGTAGTGCATGCCGGACTGGAGTGCGGTATCATTGGTGCGGTGATGCCAGGATTGGATATGATATCCTTCGGTCCTACATTGCGTTCACCTCATTCACCCGATGAGCGTGTATTCATTCCGTCGGTAGGCAAATTCTACGATTTTTTGGTAGCGACTTTGGGCAATACGCCGAAAAAGGCATAATGTTTTACGGGATGAGTTGATAACGGAGCGGGCGGCATGAACGAAACAGTTCATCGGTTGTCCGCTTTGCTGTGTGGGATCACTATTTTTGAGCATTGTCACATTTGCAAACTTTTTCTTTTCCTTTTTTAGCCAAGTATAAGTAAGCTGATTACTTATGCGTGGTTAATGGGTTTAGTTAGGTATAAGTGATTTATTCGGCTGGATTCGTGTAATCTTGCTGGTGTTTAATATTTTTTATTAAATCGCGGGCACGTATTTTCGAAGAATACTGTTTACTTTGTTAGAATACAGAAAGTCAGAGCGTATGAAAGAAAAGAAAACACGGGTGTGGATGTGGCTGATCGTGTTGTTTTGTGGCGGAATGCCGACCATGGCACAGTCGTATAAGACGATGTGGAAGAGTGTGGAAGCTTTTCAGAAGAAAGATCAACTTCGTTCGGTAGCCGAGGTTGCTGTGGCCATTTATCGGAAAGCCGAAGCGGAAAAAAAGGTGCCTCAGATGATGAAGGCTTATTTGACTGGGATGGATGCACGGGCTCGGATAGCACCGGACAGCCTGACGGTCGACATGGAGGCGCTTCAACGGTGGGCGGCTACGGAACGAGACTCGGCGGATGCCGCTGTGCTGTATAGCATTGTTGGCGAACTATTGTTACAAAAGGAACCGGAAGAAGCCATGAAGTGTCTGTTGCGTTCGATACGTCCCCGAAAGGCTTTAGAACAATGTTCTGCCGAGGAGTATGTGCCTATGACGGTGCAGGGAGAGACAAGCATACGTTATGAGGTCAACCGTATGTATCCTCTGTTGGTACACCGTGCCATCCGTTTGTTGCAAGAGAACCGTTACCGCTTCGATAGACAGCGAGAGGTGAACGATACTATTGTTTCGCTCTATCATTCATTGGCGACTTATTTTGAGCGACGTGGCGAAAAGGAGGCGCTCTTGCTGTTGCGCTTGGAGGAAATGGAGCTGAACCTCGACAACCTTCCCACAGAAGAACGGATGACCCTTTGTAGGCAATGGATAGTTCGCTATGGCGAGGCGGAGACTTGCGCTGGAGTGTATGGAAAATTGGCTTCCTTGCTTCACTCGGCGGGGGAGAACAAGACGGCATATGATACTCTTCGGGCCGGTATAGTACGTTATCCGAGATATACCGACATTAATCGGTTGAAAAACATGTTGGCCGAATGGACGAACCCAAAGCTGAATTTCTGGATGGGAACTCTTTATCCGGGCAGGGAAGAGCGGATGAGGGTTACATACCGTCATTTGCCCGGTTTCAACCTGAAGATATATCGTACAGAAGTAGACGATGTGGTGAAGTTGGCCGACTATGAGGTCACTAAGGAGGAGGCTTTTTGGAAAGATAAGTGGAAGCTCTATCGTACGGAACATTATGTTCTGCATTCGAATGAGTATGAGGCGCAGGACACTACGCTAACGCTGATGTTGCCCGAGGAAGGTTATTACTTGTTGGAAGCCGTGCCTCAGAAAGGCTTCCGAGGTAAATTTGAGTCGGAACGTCGGTTGGTCTATGTCTCGGCATTGGGTATCATCAAGAGTCCTCGGGTACAGAATGGTAACCAATTGATGGTAGTCGACCGCATGATAGGTACACCGGTGAAGAGAGCGAAAGTCAACTTCTTTTCGAGGGAAAACGGAACGTATGTGCTCAAAACTGAGTTCTGGACAGATAATTGGGGCATCATTACGTGCGATAGCAGTAAGGTGGAAGCATTCAACCGACGGATGTATGTGCATGCTTCCACTCCCGAACACCCTTGTATGCCGTTGCAAAGTATGGAGGATTATAATATTATAACATCCACCGAGCGGAAGGAAGAGCGGCTGGAACTCTTTACCGACCGCACCCTTTACCGTCAAGGGCAGACTGTCTATGCGTCGGGCATTCTCTTTACACAGGAGACGGGCAGTGTTTATGTGAACGAACAGCGCGAAGTGACGGTGGAGTTGCGTGATGTCAACGGCAAGATAGTAGGGTCCGAAATCTTGCATACCAACGAGTTCGGTTCGTTCCATACCCAGTTTTCCTTGCCTGCGGTTTGCTTACCGGGCAGTTTCTCTTTGCGGGCTACGGCGGGAAAGGATAACCATCGTAGTCTTTCTCTGCGGGTGGAAGAGTATAAGCGTCCACAGTTCGAGGTGGAATGGGGAACGTTGACTACAGCTTATACGTATGGCGATACGGTATGGATTACGGGGGAAGCGCGTCTATTCACGGGAGTGTCCTTGCAGGAGGCCGAGGTGAAGTATCGGGTGGAGAGAACTTTCCGGCTTTTACGTGCTTCCGTAGCATCTTCGGAAGAAGCAGCTTGGCAAGGTACCGTGAAGACGGACTCGGTAGGGCGATTTAAGTTTCCGCTGGTGATTGATAAAGCTTGTGACTTGCCTCTTTTTTATCGGCAATATACTACCTATTTTTATGTAGTGGAAGTGGTGTCGCAGGCTGGCGATGTGCAGCGGAAACAAGGTATGTTGCGGGTGATGGATAAGCCCTATATGTTGTCTTGTGAAACAAAAGGAATTGATTGGATAAAGGAGCATCCTCAGCCGGTGACGTGGGGCGTATGGAATGGTAATAACGAGAAGTTGCGGTGTCGGCTGACGTGGGAAGTGGTAGCTTTGCAATGGAGGGGAAACGACAAACCCCTGTCGGGCCGGACTGTCTATACGGCGGAGTCCGAAAGTAACAAGGCGTTTGTGCCGGAAGCCGTTTATCGTCTTCCATCGGGCAATTACCGTATCCGGGTCAGCCTGCGGAAAAACGGGAAGGTATATGCCGATTCCATAGATATCGCACTCTTTTCCCTGAAAGACAAACGGCTGCCTGTCGGAAAAGACCTCTTTGTCTATGCGGATGACTTGAAGCCGGGTGAAACCATACCTACCGTATATGTGGGTACTTCGAGAAAAGATGTGCATTTGTTTTGCAATATGTATGTGATGGGGAAACGAGCTTTTGTACGCTACTTGTCACTATCCGACACCTTGTGTGTGTTCCCTTTCTCGCAGATAAACAAAATGGGAATCGATGCTCTTTGCTTGGCTTATGTGAAAGAGGGCCGGTTGTACCAGCAATATAAATCCATCAATAAGCCAGTGTCAGACAAACAGTTGACTGTTCATTGGCAGACTTTCCGCGACAAGTTGCAGGCAGGTGGCAAAGAGGAGTGGCGCTTGCGGATAGCCGATGCTCAGGGACGCCCAGTCCGCTCGGAACTGTTGGCCACGCTATACGATGCTTCTTTGGACAAGCTGGCACACTGCAACAGTTGGAACATCTATTTTAATTGGAGAAGAGACTTTCCGTATATGTATTGTCATCTGTTGACAGGTAGTAATAGCTATTTGAGCATTGACTTTCCATTCGATAGGCTTCCTGTTTCATATAGTGATTACAGCCGTCTGCTGATACCTAGGAAATTGTTTTTAGGAGAGTATCGTGATATAAGGATTAGAGGATATGGCGGTGTAAAATTAAATAATAAGGTGGATGGAGTGAGGACTGAGGATCTGGAATCCAGTTCTCAGATAGTGATGAAAGAATATCGTTCGGTTAAGAATGCAGATATGACATCCGTTACAGCTGAAGCAGAGGAACTTATGGCTGCTAACGGGATACTGTCAGACTCACAAGTAGTATTTGAAGAGGAATCACAAGTAGTATTTGAAGAAGAGGAAATTTTTCCGGTCTCTATGCAAAACGTTGTCTCGGCTTCCCGGCAAGACTTTGCCGAGACTGCTTTTTTCTACCCGCAACTCCGTACTAACGTGCAAGGAGAGGTAGACCTTGTATTTACCTTGCCGGAAAGTTTGACTACTTGGCATTTCATGGGACTGGCTCATACTCAGGCGATGGATTATGCCACAATAGACACTACGGCGGTGGCACGCAAGGAGTTCATGTTGCAGGCCCATTTGCCTCGGTTTGCACGTGTGGGCGATCAGACGGTCTTGGGAGCTACCCTCTCCAATCTGACAGGAAAAGAGATAGAAGGAACAGTGCGGATGGAGCTTTTCGACCCGATGACGGAGAATGTATTCCATAAAGCTACCGAGACGTTTCGTCTAGCTGCCGGACGTACGGCCACCATCTCGTTCGGGTATCGTATACCGGACACCCACAAAGTGATGGCTTGCCGCATGGTGGCCGAAGGGGGTGCGTTCAGTGATGGGGAACAGCATTACTTGCCGATATTTGAAAAGAAAGAGTATTTTACGGAAAGCGTAGCCGTAAGCATGCATCAGGCAGACGAGAATACGGTAGATTTGAGCAGCTTGTTCAACCACCAGAGTTTCACCGCTACTGACCGTCATTTGACGGTGGAATTTACCGCCAACCCCTCGTGGCTGGCCATTATGGCCTTGCCTTCTATCGGCTCTCCATCGGAGCATAACGCCTTGTCGTGGGCGGCGGCTTATTATTCGACCTCGTTGGCTTCGTGGATAGTGGAACAACATCCTCGTATCCGTACCTTGTTTGAAGCTTGGAAGGCACAAGGGGGTAAGGAAAACTTTTTAAGCGAATTGGAAAAGAACAAGGAACTGAAGGAACTGATACTCGAATGCTCGCCTTTCCTGTTGGAGGCGGAGAGCGAGAGCGAACAACGTCATCGGTTGGGTACGTTGTTTGATCTGAATACATTACAGAACCAGAAAACCTTGTATCTGGATCGTTTGCAAGGTTTGCAGACTTTTGAGGGAGGTTGGAATTGGTATGAGGGGATGGAACCGAACCGTTATGTAACGTTGAGTGTGGTAGAGACGCTGCTGAGACTTCGTTCGCTGACTTCCGGAACGGGAACTGAGACGGTTGCTTTACTGAAAAAGGGAATGGATTACTTGGATAAGCAAGCTATAGAGGAATATCGGAGGTTGCGCAAACTGACGGAGCAACCATTAAAGCTGCCGAAGAAGCAACCGGAACGTGCAGAGCGGTTGACGGAGTTTGCTTCTCATTATCTTTATCTATGTATGTTGGCCGACCATCATCCTGCAGGGGAGGTCAAACGGGCCTACGACCATTTCTTTGCATTGTTGAAAGCACAGAGTCCGTATATGACTATCTATGGAAAGGCTGTGGCGGCCATGATACTGGCGAAAGGTGGAGAGGAAGCCATGAGTCGTGAGCTCGTGAAATCTTTGTTGGAATACAGTGTCTATACTCCGGAGGTGGGGCGCTACTATGATACGCCCATTGCCGAATCCACTTGGGCAGATTACCGCATTCCTACACAGACCGTTGTGATAGAGGCCTTGAATAAGCTGGGGGGCGATAAGGTCGTTCTAGCTCAAATGCGACAGTGGTTGTTGAAGCAGAAACAAGTGCAAAGCTGGAATACGCCAGTGAATACGGTGAATGCTGTGTATGCCCTATTGTTAGAGAACGATTCGTTGCTGGTCGATCGTCCTATGCCGCAATTAAGACTTGATAATCGACCGATAGCAACGGACAATATCTCTTTAGGATTGAATATGGTCAAGGAAACTATATCTTTGCCGGTGGGGACGAATCCTCCGCAAACCTTTACAGTGTGTAAGGAATTCGATGGTATGGCTTGGGGAGCTGTGTATGCACAATATGCGGAGGAGATGGACAAGGTCTTCAATCAGTCGGAAGGTTTATCCGTAGTTCGTAAGGTGTATGTGGAACGTTTGGTAGATGGACAATCACGTTGGGTGGAGCTGGAAAAGGAGAATCGGCTAAAAGTTGGTGATAAGATAAAATCTTCTTTACGGCTGACAACGGACAGGGACATGGGTTTTGTACAGATAAAGGAAAATCGGGCGGCCTGTATGGAACCGGCTTCGGTGCTGTCGGGTTACCGTTGGGGACAGGGCCTCGGTTATTACCAGGTAATAAAAGATGCGTCAATGGAATATTATATGGATAAGCTTCGTAAAGGAACTTGTACGATAGAAAGTCTTTATTATATCACTTTGGAGGGTGTCTATGAGATGGGCAGTGTGAAAGTGCAGTCGGCCTATGCTCCGGAATTCAATGCTCATACGGAAGGACGGACGCTGAAAGTGGCGAAATGATAAAAAGAAATCGCTTTGGGAAGAGCTCATGAGTATCTAAGATATATAAATGTAAAAGAGTCATATCCAACTCAGTAGAGTGAAGTATGGCCCTTTCTATTTAGGGATATTCAGTTAAAGGCTGCAGATGACGGCTGCAGAATCTTGCGAGACTCCTATAAATGCCAGAAAACT
>CANQSM010000049.1 GCA_947626525.1 uncultured Phocaeicola sp.
GTTCTTTGTAAAGTTACAAAATATCTATCATATTGGCAAATAATTAGTTGACTAAATTCTGAATATCCCTAATTAAAGGGGTATATAATCGTATCGCCCGGACTTATGATATAGAGATGCGGAGTTTCAGAATCACGACTTACAATGATGCACCGGCGGGTTCCGGATTGGGAACATCATCCACAATGGTGGTATGTATACTGAAAGCGTTCATTGAATGGTTGAGCCTCCCCCTTGGCGACTATGAGACTTCACGTCTTGCCTATGAAATAGAGCGTAAGGATTTGGGGCTAAGTGGTGGGAAGCAGGACCAGTATGCCGCAGCTTTTGGCGGATTCAATTATATGGAATTTCTTCAGAATGATCTGGTAATCGTCAATCCGCTAAAAATAAAACGGTGGATTGTAGATGAGCTGGAAGCTTCCATGGTATTATATTTTACCGGAGTTTCCCGTTGCAGCGGTGCCATTATCGATGAGCAGAAGAAAAACACTTCGCAGGGAGGTAATGACGCAATAGAAGCCATGCACAAGATAAAGCAAAGCGCGAAGGATATGAAACTTGCCCTTTTAAAAGGCGACATAGACAGTTTTGCAGATATACTCCGTGAGGGCTGGGAGAATAAGAAGAAAATGGCATCCCATATCACAAATCCTGCAATCCAAGAAGTAATGGATGTCGCCATGAAAGCTGGCGCAAAGGCTGGTAAGGTATCCGGCGCCGGCGGAGGTGGCTTCATCATGTTTGTTGTTGAACCGACTCGCAAGAAAGAGGTTATTGAGGCCCTAAAAAAATGAGCGGTTTTGTTATGCCGTTCCAGTTTAGTGACGGAGGCGCTCACGGCTGGAAGATTTATTCCACAGGCAATGTATACTTATAACAGAATCGGTTTCGCTATATGGAGATTTTAGAAACAGGACTACACCGGTACATAGACCTCCTTGTTTTAAGGTACCCTCAATTGATTACCACTAAAGATTGTATCGTTGAAGCGTATCGGATTCTTGAGGAGTCTTATACCAATGGTGGAAAACTTCTGGTGGCAGGGAATGGGGGTTCTGCCGCTGATGCGGAACATATCGTTGGGGAATTGATGAAGGGATTTGTCAATCCCAGAAAACTGGAAGCGGATTATTCGGAAGCATTGATTGCTGTTAATAAAGAGCTGGGGAGAGTGTTGAGTGAAAAATTACAAGGGGCGCTTCCTGCCATTGCTTTGGATGGCCATTTGGCTCTGACCACTGCATATATGAACGACTGTGAGCCTTTGCTTTGTTTTGCACAGCAAATAAATGGGTTTGGGAAGGAAAACGACGTGTTTCTTGGCATATCTACTTCCGGGAATAGCAAAAATATACTGTATGCGGCGACTGTTGCTAAAGCTAAAAGGATGAAGGTCATCGGACTGACAGGTGGAAAAGACAGCAAGTTGTCAGCGATGTCTGATGTCTGTATTCAAGTTCCTGAGGTAGAAACCTATAAAATACAGGAATTGCATTTGCCTGTTTATCATTGCCTATGCTTGATGTTGGAAGACAGGTTTTTTAGAAAAGGATAATTTTTAGGATTAAATATATGAAAGTAGTAATAATGGCTGGTGGAAAAGGTACCCGTATTGCGACTGTCGCGGCGGATATACCTAAGCCCATGATTAAAGTATGCGGTAAGCCTATCCTTGAACATCAGATGGAGAATCTTAAAGTTTGCGGGCTCACCGACATAATTCTTGTCATAGGCCACTTGGGGGATGCTATCCGGGAATATTTTGGAGACGGGGCAAAATGGGGAATGAACATAGAGTATTTTGCAGAAAAATACCCGCTGGGTACAGCAGGGGCATTGTTTATGATGCCACAACTGACAGAAGATTTCCTATTGCTTTGTGGCGATGTCATAATGGATGTGGATTTTAACCGTTTTATTGCATTTCACAAGGAGCACAAGGCATGGGCCAGCCTGATATCCCATCCTAACGGGCATCCTTATGACAGTTCTTTGTTGGTGACAGAGATTATGCCGCCGAAGGAACCGGGAGGCATGCCGGAGGATACCCATAAAGTAATCCGTTGGATGAATAAAGAGGATGAGAGATTGTATTACAAGAACAGGGTGAATGCCGGAGTAGAAATTATCTCTCCTGAACTTCTAAAAGAAACAATGAGGAATTTTATGTCCTGTCACCCGAAGAATCCCGATAAGATGGATTTAGACCGTGACGTGCTGAAACCCAATATCAAAAGTGGCAGAATATATGCTTATGATACCCCTGAATATATCAAGGACATGGGTACTCCAGAGCGTTTTCATGAGGTCGAATCCGACATGTCGGGAGGGTTGGTATACGCAAGGAATCTCAAAAAGAAGCAGAAAGCCATATTTCTGGATAGAGATGGGACGATAAATAAATCAATGGGGTTTGTAACCAGTCCGGAGCAGTTTGAACTGATACAGGATGTGGCGGATGCGATTAGACTAATAAACAAATCAGGGTATCTTGCTATTGTCGTGACGAATCAGCCTGTGATTGCCCGTGGTGATTGTACTTTTGAAGAATTGCAGACCATTCATGACAAAATGGAAACGGAACTTGGGAAAAGGGGGGCTTTTGTTGATGCGATATATGTGTGCCCTCACCATACGGATAAGGGGTTTGAAGGTGAACGGATTGAATATAAGTGCGATTGCAATTGTAGAAAACCGAAGCCGGGGCTATTCTTACAGGCCGCTAAAGACTTTAACATAGATTTGTCGCAATCCTATATGATAGGTGACAGTGATAGTGATATAGAAGCCGGTCGGAATGCCGGGGTACGGAAATCATTAAAAACAGGAATTGGTGAAGGAAAAACGTTATTGGATCTCGTGAATATCGTCTTGTCATATTAAGTTTTTTATGAAAAAAAGAGTTTTGCAAATATCAAAATACTATGCACCGCATATAGGTGGCACAGAACAAACGTGCCAATATTTATCCGAAGGCTTGAAAGATGAATATGAAGTAAAAGTCATTTGTTTCAGTGATGATAAAGAAACAACAGTTCAGGAAATCAATGGAATTCAAATAATAAGGCCGGGAACTTTTCTTACTGTCGCCAGACAACCTTTGTCTTTCTCATATTGGGGCCAATTACATAAGGTCATCAAAACGTGGAAGCCGGATGTGATTCATTTTCATCACCCTAATCCTTTTGTAACAGCGCTCCTTCTTTCCATTATACCAAGAACCGTGAAATTATATGTACAATGGCATCTTGACATAACGAATCAAAAGAGGATATATCCTTTTATTAAGCCTTTAGAGACAAGGTTACTCAAAAGAGCAGATTTGATTTCAACGACCTCACCTGGTTACCGTGATTCGTCCAGACCTTTACTCCCTTTTAGAAATAAAACAACCATTCTCCCAAGTGCTATAAATATTCAAAAGTTAAAGGTAAATACGGGAGACGCACAAATCATACAACGAATAAAGGATAAAGCGAAAGGGAGAAAAATTGTATTCTTTATTGGCAGGCATGTCCTTCATAAAGGAATCCGGGATTTGATTGAGGCAGAACCGCTGATAAAGAATGAATGCTATATATTTATAGGAGGAGCGGGACCAATAACTGATGAGATGAAAGCTGTTTGCAAATCGAATAGGGTTGAGTTTGTGGGGAGGCTATCCGATCAGGAGAAAAAATGTTATTACCATGCGGCTGATATTTTTGCATTCCCTTCCTATTCAAAAGCAGAGGGTTTCGGACTGACACTGGCAGAAGCCATGTATTGTAACGCTGTTCCTGTGACATATACAATAGAAGGATCGGGAGTTAATTGGGTGTCGTTGAATGGAATTACAGGTTTGGAGGTTCCAAACAGGAATATTGCGGAATATGCCAAAGCGATAGATGAATTACTGTCAAATGACAAAAAAAGAAATGATTTTGCGGAGGCTGCCCATCAACGAGTTGTTGAGAATTTCACTATTGAGAAAGAAATCATGCATATAAAAAAACAATATAGGGAGTTGCTGAATGAGTAGTAAGCGTCCAATTTTGACGTATTGCCTCAAAGAATAAAAAATATGACCTTCGCTGCTGTAAAAAAAAACAATAAGAAAGAACTCGTTGTTCTTTGGCAGCAACCGGATGGCGAACGCGTCAGCTATCTATATAATATCCTCTATTATGTCAGCAGCCACTTATATGCAGGAACCACGTGAATGGTTGTTCCGTCAGCATTCAAGGAGTCTTCCTCTTCGTATGTGACAATCTGTAGCGTCCAGTCGGGATGCGCTTGGGCAAACTTGAACAAAGGGGTGACTTCGCGGGTGTATGTCCGGGAGTCTTTAATGCTGTAGCTCACTTGAATGGCTATACGCGCCTCGCTCACCACGAAATCTATTTCCTTGCCGGAATTATAATAGAATACATTTTCTTTGCCGTAGCATCGGCACAGGTGAAGGGCGACAAGGTTTTCAAGCAAAGAGGTTTTGTCGTCAAGAAGAAACAGGTTGAGGATTCCATTGTCAATGAAGTAATATTTTTTTCCGGATTCTTTTTCCGACAATTTGCCCAGCTCATTTCTTATCGGTATGAGTAACCAACTGTCTTCTGCATGGCTGATATAATCTATCACGGTAGGCAGAGTAACCTGACACCCGGTAGAGATGATGACATTGCGGATACGATTGTAGGACACCGGCTGTTTGACACTTTCGGCAAGTTTCTTTATTAATATGTTAAGAGCCTTTGAACTGCGTATATTGTTACGGCTGCATATATCGCCAAGGTATATTTTCTGATAGAGGCTTGAAAGCATGGAACGCTTTTGTGTAAAATACTTCAGTTCCGGCAGACCTCCAAAAGTGAAGTACTCATTGAACAGGCGCAATACATGACTGCGCTGTTTCGTGGAATACTCCCAGTCGCTGTCAATCGTGACATCATTAGCTGTCAGGAATTCACGAAAAGAAAAAGGATAAACATCAACGATGAAGAACCTTCCTCCTAAAGTAGTGGCGACGTCCGCACTCAGCATTTTCGCATTGCTGCCTGTGACATATACATGGTATTTCTCATTTGCCAGACGACGCACGAATTTATCCCATGCCGGTATATTCTGTATCTCGTCAAGAAACACATACGGGCGTTTGCCGTATGTCTCGAGATGTGTTTCTATGAACAAGTCAAGGTCGGACGTATCGATTTCCGCCAGACGCTCATCATCGAAATCCACAAACAGGATTTCATCCCATCCGTGCCCTTGTGATAACAACTGACGGACACGCTGATAAAGCATATATGACTTACCTACATGCCTCACTCCGACCATCACATAATTGCCATGCTCCTCAAAAAGGAACGGACGGGTAATGATGGTCGCAGCTTCTATTTCATCCCGCTTGTCACGCAAACAACGCCTTATGATATCTTTTGAAATATTCATTGATATAAATCATATCTTATAAAATTGATACAAAGATATAAATTATATTTTATAAAAACCGAATTCCATCGGGATGAATTATGCATAAAAGAGATTTTTGCCACAATTTGGCGGAAACAGCAAGAACTTTCCGGTAAAGATGATTGTCTAAAGAAACACCCGTTGCCTCCGGCCGTTGAGGACGACAGGGAGCATCGGGCGTATAAGGAACATATTTAAAGCGCACCCACCTCGCGCAAAGCCGCGTTCGTCTTCCGGACAGCGGCCGCACTGGCAGCAAACTTCGCTTTCTCCTCTTCATTCAAAGGCAATTCAACAATTCTTTCAATGCCATTCTTACCTAAAATGACAGGCACTCCACAGCAAATGTCCGATTCCCCGTATTCGCCTTCCAGATATACAGAGCAAGGAACCATCCTGCATTGATTATGAATGATTGATTCCACGACCATTGCACCTGCCGCACCCGGAGCATACCATGCCGAAGTGCCAAGCAATTTGGTCAAGGTAGCGCCTCCTACCATTGTCGCTGCCGCAATCTCATTCAATTTGTCTTCAGAGAGGAAATTAGAGACGGGCAATCCTTTGTAGGTGGCAAACCGGGTCAAAGGAATCATGGTCGTATCACCGTGTCCGCCAATCACTATACCTTCCACTTCATTCGCATTGCAACCTAAAGCCTGAGACAAGAAATATTTAAAACGAGAGCTATCCAAAGCACCGCCCAGACCAACGATTCTATTCTTCGGCAAGCCCAACGATTTCAACGATAAATAAGTCATTGTATCCATCGGATTGGAGATAACCACGATGACAGCGTTCGGAGAATACTTTAAAATATTACCCGCTACTGATTTTACAATTCCGGCATTTACCCCAATCAATTCTTCACGAGTCATTCCCGGCTTACGCGGAACTCCCGAAGTGATGACTACCACATCCGAATCCGCCGTTTTTCCATAATCATTCGTACAACCCACAATGGAAGTATTAAAACCCAAAAGTTGAGCTGTCTGCATCATGTCCATTGCCTTACCTTCAGATACCCCTTCTTTAACGTCGAGCATTACCACTTCGTCCGCCACTTTGTTAAAAGCAAGTACATTGGCGCACGTCGCACCTACATTACCTGCACCTACTACAGTTACTTTTGACATACCATTAATGTTTTAGTGTTAGATAAATACCTAATCTTATTTTCAAATTTCAAGCAAAGGTACAATCTTTTTTCCATTAAAGAAAAATTTCCATAATATTTTTTCTTTATCCTATCTATAAAAAGATTATTTTTGCAAGCGGAATGTCCAATGCACAAATTATTTACTTATGGAAAAGAAAAAGGGCCTTGTCATAAGCGCCATCATCATATTATTCGCAAGCTTGGGGGTACTGTCCTATTTATTGTTGCGCGCCCAAAAGGAAAACAAAGAAATGAGCCAACTCTTCGAAATCGAAAAGGAAGAGATGGAAAATGAATACAGCCACTTCGCCAATCAGTATGATGAACTACAGATACAAATCAACAACGACTCCTTATTTGAGAAGCTGGAAAGTGAGAAACTGAAAACCAAACGGTTGCTGGAAGAGTTGAGACAAGTAAAATCAACCAACGCGGCAGAAATCACCCGATTAAAAAAGGAGCTCAAAACGGTACGTGCCGTAATGAGAAGCTATATCGCGCAAATAGACTCTCTCAATCGAATCAACCTGGCCCTGACAACAGAGAACGAGCAGGTAAAACAAAAGTACAATGAGGCAACCCGCCAAATCAGCAATTTAGTGGTAGAGAAGAAGAATCTAAATGAAAAGGTCACGTTAGCTGCCCAGTTAGACGTCACCAATATACATGTCACTCCCAAAAACAAACGGGGAAAGATCACGAAAAAAACAAAGAACATTACCAAACTGACCATTGACTTCACGATTGTCAAAAATATTACCGCCGACACCGGAGAACGTACCTTATATATACGTATCACCAAACCGGACAATGAAGTTCTGACAAAAAATACCGCCAATACCTTTCCTTATGAAGACCAGCAGATTGGATACTCCATAAAGAAATACATCGAATACACAGGAGAGGAACAGCAGATAACAGTCTATTGGGAGGTAGAAGAATTCCTTCAGGCCGGAACTTATCAGGTTTATATCTTTGCAGACGGCAACATGATTGGTTCCCAATCATTTGCTTTGGAATAAAAGAATGTGAAAAATGGAAAACAAGCAACCACATACAAAAACGTCAAAGAATATAGAACCATGAAAAAGAGTATCTGTTTCGTTTTGCTCGCAGGAATCGTATCCATGACCTCAGCCCAGACAATGCTCAGTCTCGACAGTTGCCGCGCATTGGCTCTAAAAAACAATAAAGAACTACGCATTGCCCAAGAGAAAATAAAAGCGGCGCACTATGAAAGGAAAGCCGCGCTCACCAATTATCTGCCCGACTTTACGGCAACAGGCACCTACATGCGGAACCAACGGGAGATTTCCCTCCTCAGCAACGAGCAAAAAACAGGATTATCCAATATAGGAACTGCCCTCCAACCCCAATTTCAGGCGGCCATGCAACAAATAGCCGCCGCCAATCCGGATTTGGGCCAGCTACTCGCACCACTGGCAGCTCTTGACATCGCCTCTCCCCTGAACACAATGGGGACTTCCCTTACCAACGCCTTCCGTACAGATACGCGAAACATGTATGCCGGCGCTGTCACACTTACCCAACCTATCTATATGGGTGGAAAGATACGCGCCTACCATAAAATCACAAACTACGCAGAGGACCTTTCCAAGACCCAGCACGAAACCAATGTACAGGAAGTCATTCTTAGCACAGACGAGGCTTACTGGCAAGTGATATCTCTGGTACATAAAAAACGACTGGCCGAAAGTTTTCTGGAGCTGGTACGGAAACTTGACAACGATGTGGAGAAGATGATAAAAGAGGGGGTGGCCACCAAAGCTGACGGTCTATCCGTGAAAGTAAAAGTGAACGAGGCCGAAATGACCCTGACGAAAGTGAACGACGGCCTCAGCCTATCCAAAATGGTACTCTGCCAATTATGCGGCATAGACCTCTCCACTCCTATCCAACTGATTGACGAAGAGTTGGAGAACCTGCCCATGCCTTATACGAATGTAGGAAAATACATGGAAACAGCATACGAAAACCGTCCGGAAATCCGAAGTCTGGAACTGGCTGCCGATATTTACAAACAAAAGGTAAATATTGTACGGGCGGAATATCTTCCTTCCGTGGCGTTACTTGGAAACTATATCGTGTCCAACCCTTCCGTACTGAACGGATTTGAAAAAAAATTCAAGGGAATGTGGAATATGGGTGTAATGGTCAGCATTCCTATATTCCATTGGGGAGAAGGCTCCTATAAGGTCAAGGCGGCCAAAGCCAGCGCACGGGCCGCGCGACTTCAATTGGATGAAGTGAAAGAAAAAATAGAGCTGCAAGTGAACCAAAGCAGTTTTAAAGTCAATGAAGCGGCCAAAAAGCTATCTATGGCAGAAAAGAATCTGGAGAAAGCCAATGAAAACCTGCGCTATGCAAACTTAGGATTCCGGGAGGGAGTAATCCCCACAAGCAACGTACTGGAAGCACAGACCGCCTGGCTTTCCGCCCAATCGGAAAGGATCGACGCGCAAATCGATGTCAGGCTGACCGATGTTTATCTGAAAAAATCACTGGGTATCTTAAAATAATTCAATTCGTTCATACAAAAATAATATAACCATGGCAGAAAGATCACAACACAGCAACATCATGCTGGCCTTGATTACTTTAGCGGGAGTTATTGCTCTCGTAGCGACTATCGGTTTCCTCACCCTCGGAAAAAGTCCGGAAGTCATACAGGGACAAGCGGAGGTAAACGAATATCGTGTATCCAGCAAAGTGCCGGGACGGATACTGGAATTCCGTGTAAAAGAGGGACAGAAAGTAAATGCCGGCGACACACTTGCCTTACTGGAAGCGCCGGACGTCATAGCCAAACTTACTCAAGCCCAAGCCATGGAGGCGGCGGCTCAAGCACAAAGTGACAAAGCACAAAAAGGAACCCGAAGCGAACAGTTGCAAGCCGCTTTTGAAATGTGGCAAAAGGCCAAAGCCGGACTCAGCATCGCGGAAAAATCATACCAGCGTATCAACCGCCTGTATGAAGAAGGGGTGATGTCCGCACAAAAGCGCGATGAAGCTCTTGCCAACTACCAAGCGATGTCTGCTACGGAAAAGGCCGCAAAATCACAATATGAGATGGCCAGGAACGGAGCGCAGAGGGAAGATAAGGAAATGGCTGCCGCTCAGGTAGAACGGGCCAAAGGTGCCGTGGCTGAAGTGGATTCATACCTGAAAGAGACTGTACTGGTAGCCCAAACAGCCGGAGAAGTAACTGAAATCTTTCCAAAAACAGGCGAACTGGTGGGCACAGGTGCCCCCATCATGAACATAGCTATCATGGATGACATGTGGGTAACATTCAATGTGCGGGAGGATTTACTCAAAGGATTGGAAATGGGAGAACAGTTCACTGCTTTTGTCCCGGCCCTTGACAAAGAGATTCCCCTCAAAGTCTATTACCAGAAAGACTTAGGAAGCTATGCTACCTGGAAGGCAACGAAAACGACCGGACAATTTGACCTGAAAACATTCGAAGTACGCGCCGAGCCTCTTCAGCAAACAAACGGCCTACGACCGGGAATGAGTGTAATTCTGCATAAACGATAATGATAAGGGGAACTTTACATAGAATCGCTTTGTTGACGAAACGTGAACTCAAAGAAATGGGTTCCCGGCCGCTTTATCTGTTCTGCATTATCATCGCGCCCTTATTCTGTTACATCTTTTTTACAACGCTGATGGGAAACGGACTTCCCACAGACATGCCTGTAGGAGTCGTGGATCCGGACAATACGACCACCACCCGGAATATCATCCGTAATCTGGACGCATTCCAACAGACCCAAATTACCGCACATTATCCGACAGTCACCGAAGCACGGGAGGCCATGCAGCGAGGAGAAATTTACGCATTCTACTACATACCGGAAGGAACAACGGAAAAGACACTCTCGAGCAGACAACCGACCGTTTCATTTTATACCAACAATTCCCTATTGATTGCCGGCTCATTATTGTATAAAGACCTGCGTACCATGTCAGAACTGGCCGGAGGAGCGGTAGGAAGAGCCACTCTATATGCCAAAGGGGCAACTGAAAACCAAGCCATGGCTTTTCTTCAGCCTATAGTCATCGACGCTCATGCCCTGAACAACCCGTGGCTCAATTACTCGGTCTACCTATGCAATGCCATTCTCCCGGGCATCCTGATGCTGCTCATATTCATGGTCACCATATACTCCATCGGTTCTGAAGTAAAAAACGGTACGGCCCAAACATGGATGCGCATAGCCAACAACAACATCAATATGGCACTAACCGGAAAGCTCCTTCCACAGACCATCCTATTTTTCATTATGGCGGCGTTTTATAACGTATACCTCTATGGGTATTTGCATTTTCCCTGCAACAGTGGAATATTTCCGATGTTACTGGCCGCGCTGCTGATGGTGCTTGCCTCACAGGCTTTCGGCATTTTCCTGTATGGACTCTTCCCGGCTCTGCGCCTGGCACTGAGCGCAGCCTCACTATGGGGAGTGGTATCATTTTCCATCTCCGGATTTTCCTTTCCGGTAATGGCCATGAATCCCGCATTACAGGCATTATGCAATCTGTTCCCGTTGCGCCACTATTTCCTCATCTATGTAGATCAAGCATTAAATGGTTATCCTATGGCTTACGCATGGGAATCATACATAGCCTTGCTCGTTTTTGTCATGCTCCCGCTTTTCATTCTGAAAAGGTTGCACAAAGCTATCCTATACTATCCATACATGCCTTAAAAACAGGAAACGATGAAAAAGGTAAGATCAAGACATAAAATAGCAGAAGGCCTCAACGACTTATTCTACATCTGGCGAGAGGAGTTCAGCAATGTGCTTAAAGATCAGGGAGTGCTTATTTTCTTTTTTCTTGTTCCCCTGGCCTATCCTATCTTATATGCTTTCATTTATACAAATGAAACAGTCCGGGAAGTTCCGGTCGTAGCCGTAGACCACTCCCATTCCACACTGAGCCGCAAATTCTTACGTGACGCGGATGCCTCCCCCGATATACATGTCATAGCTTACTGTGCCGATTTGGAGGAAGCCAAAGATATCATGCGCAAAAAGGGAGCCTACGGAACGATTTACATCCCGGCACATTTCAGCGACGATATAGCGAAAGGTATACAGACTCAAGTACAGATATATTGTGACATGAGCGGTCTGCTCTACTATAAAGCCATATTGAGCACCTGTACCGATGTGTCGCTGGAAATGAACAGACAAATAAAAATTTCCCGATTAGGCAACACGACTGACAAGCAGGATGAAGTATCGACCCAGCCCATACTTTACGAAAACGTAGCTTTGTTTAATCCACAAAACGGATTTGCCAGTTTTCTGATTCCTGCCGTGCTCATCCTGATCATACAACAGACGTTGTTATTAGGTATCGGCCTATCCGCCGGAACCGCCCGGGAAAACAACCGCTTTAAAGACCTTGTACCTCTGAACAGACGATATCACGGCACTTTGCGTATCGTTTTAGGCAAATCACTGGTCTATTTCATGATTTATCTACTGATGGGAACCTATATCTTATGCGCCGTACCAAAAATGTTCAACTTAGTGCAAATAGCCCAAGCCAATGTCCTCTTCACTTTCATCATACCTTATTTATCGGCATGCATCTTCTTTGCCATGACAGCTTCCATTGCCATCCGTAACCGAGAGACCTGCATGCTTATATTCGTCTTTACGTCCTTGCCATTACTCTTCATCAGCGGCATCTCATGGCCGGGAGCAGCAGTTCCTCCATTCTGGAAATATTTCTCATGGCTATTCCCTTCTACATTCGGCATTAACGGTTTCATACGTATCAACAGTATGGGAGCCACTTTACCGGAAATCCTGTTTGAATACCGAGCACTTTGGTTACAAACCGGCATCTATTTTCTGACAACCTGCTGGGTATACCGTCATCAAATCCTGCTGAGCCAAAAGCATGGCGGTGCGCAAAACTAGGGAATCTCCCTGAATGGAAACAATCGCCCCTTCAAAGACAGCATGCTTTGAAGGGGCGATTCGAACAGGCTGTCTCCAACCCGTTCGTTATCCAAACAAGATTAATAGTTCTCTGCCTTTACTTGGAAATATGCCTGCGGATGAGTACATACCGGACATACTTGAGGAGCCTCCTTGCCAATCACGATATGGCCGCAATTGGAACATTGCCACATCGCATCACCCTCCTTGGAGAAAACCATCTTGCCTTCCACATTGGCCAAAAGTTTACGGTAACGCTCTTCATGCTCTTTTTCAATGGCAGCCACCTGCTCAAACAGGAAAGCAATGTGGTCGAATCCTTCTTCTTTGGCTTCCTTGGCAAATGTGGCATACATATCGGTCCACTCATAGTTTTCGCCTTTCGCCGCATCCAACAGATTTTCGGCTGTCGAACCGATACCATGCAATAACTTGAACCAGATTTTAGCGTGTTCCTTTTCATTTTCAGCTGTCTCCAAGAATAAATTCGCAATCTGGACATATCCGTCTTTCTTTGCCTGCGAAGCATAATAAGTATATTTATTACGAGCTTCGGACTCGCCGGCAAAGGCTGTAGCTAAATTCTTCTCTGTCTTTGTTCCTTTCAAATCTTTCATAATTACAAATTTTAGTTTGTCAGTCAGTAAATAATCACTTTCTGCAAATATAGACTTTTATTCAGATTCCGAATAAAAATACCACATCTTTTTGTACCTTTGTCCCAAATTAATTTATCAGCAGCATGAAAGAATTCTTCAACATCCTTAAAAGATTTATTCCGCCTTATAAAAAATTCTTGATACTTACCGTCCTCTTTAACATATTATCCGCCGTTCTTAATATTTTCTCTTTTGCACTGATTATTCCCATCCTGCAAATTTTGTTCAAGATACAGGAGGCAACCTACCAGTTTATCCCTTGGGACGCCCATATAGGATTGAAGGAGATTTTCACTAATAATTTTTACTATTATGTCACCCGGCTTATCGACACACAAGGAGCAAGCACTACCTTATTAATACTGGGACTGTTCCTGACTCTGATGACCTTTCTCAAAACGGGCGCCTATTTTCTCTCTTCCGCTACCATCATCCCTATTCGGACGGGAGTAGTACGGGATATCCGCAATCAGCTGTATGGCAAGATACTGAACCTTCCATTGAGCTTTTTCTCCGAGGAACGAAAAGGAGACATCATTGCCCGGATGAGCGGCGATGTACAAGAAATAGAAACGTCCATCATGAGTTCGCTGGACATGCTGTTCAAGAATCCTATCCTTATCATTGCCTATTTCGGTACACTTATCGTCATCAGCTGGCAACTCACTCTTTTTACTCTCGTTGTATTGCCTATTATGGGGTGGTTCATGGGACTGGTAGGTAAAAAGCTGAAACGCAAGTCATTGGTGGCACAGGGAATGTGGAGCGACCTGATGACCCAGGTGGAAGAAACGTTAGGCGGACTCCGCATCATTAAAGCATTCAACGCTGAAGAAAAAATGGGCAAACGCTTTTTCTCTTCCAACGATGAATACCGTGACACGATCAGCCGGGTAAACGTTCGTCAGCAACTCGCCCACCCTATGAGCGAATTTCTGGGAACCGTACTAATTGTCATCGTCCTGTGGTTTGGAGGGACACTGATTCTGGATAACCATTCTTCCATCGATGCCCCTTCATTCATTTTCTACCTGGTTATGCTTTACAGCCTTATCAATCCTTTGAAAGAGTTTTCCAAGGCCGGCTATAACATTCCGAAAGGATTGGCTTCCATGGAACGGGTGGACAAGATACTGAAAGCTGTGAACAACATGAAAGAGAGTACACATCCAGTCCAACTTACAGGACTACATGAACGAATCGAATATCGGAATGTCTCGTTCAAATATGACAACCAATGGGTATTGAAGCACATCAATCTGACCATTGAAAAAGGAAAAAGCGTCGCCTTAGTGGGACAGTCCGGTTCCGGGAAGTCCACGTTAGTGGATTTATTGCCTCGATTCTACGATGTACAAGAGGGAGAGATCCTCATTGATGACACCAACGTGAAAGAGGTAGCGCTCTATGACCTGCGCAACCTGATGGGGAATGTAAACCAAGAAGCCATTCTATTCAACGACACGTTCTTCAACAACATTGCTTTCGGAGTGAAGAATGCCACACGGGAAGCCGTAATAGAAGCCGCCAAGATAGCCAACGCGCACGAATTCATCATGGCCAGCGAGCAAGGATATGATACATTGATAGGAGACCGAGGCGGCAAGCTGTCCGGCGGACAGCGCCAGCGTATCAGCATTGCCCGCGCCATCCTTAAAAATCCACCGATTCTAATCTTGGATGAAGCCACTTCCGCACTCGACACCGAATCGGAACGCATGGTACAAGAGGCCCTGGAACATCTGATGAAAAATCGTACTACCATTGCCATAGCTCATCGTCTGTCCACCATTCGTAATGCTGACGAAATTTGCGTCCTGCACGAAGGAGAAATTGTAGAACGAGGCAAACACGAAGAGCTGTTGGCGCGAAACGGCTATTACAAGAAATTGTGTGACATGCAGCAAGTCTGAAAGAATCGAAATACCCTGCAGAAGAGATCTATATGATCACTCCAGGCAGACAAGCATATTGTCCCGGACTGAGATAGCACGACAATGAAAAAGAGCAGTTTATCATAAAAATATGATCTATCCTAAAAATATACGCCTCCAATTTTGGTTTTTTAAAATATACACATATCTTTGCAGCGTATAACATTACTAATCTGATGTGAATATGAGTAAACTATTTCAAAAAACAGATTTACTTTCTATTCCTTTTGCACGGAGAGAGATAAAGCGGCTTAGCATGCTTGGCTTAGTGGCAGTCTTATTATCCGGCACAGCGACATCATCGTATGCGCAAGTCAAAGAGAATGAGAAAGAAACGGTGGGGGGGGGGAAATCCGCCCCGAGTAAAATTACCATCAAAGGTACAGTAGTGGACGATATGGACATGCCACTACCGGGAGCGCACGTCAAGGTGCGCGGTATGCCCATGACCGCCAGTAGCGTAACAGACGTGAACGGTCAATTCATTCTAAGCCTTCCCGAAGGAAACCATGTGTTAGAATTTTCTTATGTCGGCATGAAGCCCATCTCGGTAAGAGCCACCGCCAACAAACCGATGCGTATCCGCATGGAGCCGGATGCGATAGCCTTGAAAGAAACCGTAGTCAACGGCATCTACACCCGCAACATCGAAAGTTTCACAGGTTCGATTTCTACTTTCACAAATGAAGACTTAAAACAAATCGGGGCACAAAACATATTACGAAGCTTAAGTGTGCTCGACCCGTCGTTTATCATCACCGAAAACAATCTGCAAGGTTCTAACCCGAATGCCCAGTTAGACATCAACATCAACGGTAAAATGAACATTACCGCCTTAGAGCAGGAGTATGAGACAAACCCAAACCAGCCTCTCTTCATTCTGGACGGATTCGAGACTACCCTGCAAACCATTTCGGATTTGAACATGGACCGGGTAGAAAGCATTTCCATTCTGAAAGATGCCTCATCCACAGCCATCTACGGTTCGAAAGCCGCCAACGGCGTAGTGGTGGTAGAAACCAAAAAACCTCAAGCTGGAAAATTACGTGTATCCTACAACGGCAATCTCCAGATTAGCTGGGCCGACCTAAGCGACTACAACTTGATGAACTCGGCCGAGAAACTGGAATTCGAGAGGTTGGCCGGTGTGTACGGTACATTGGATGAGAACGGGGAAATCACTGAAGAATGGTATCGCACGAATTACAATGACAAGCTGAAATTGGTACGGGAAGGATTGGATACTTATTGGCTGAACGAGCCTTTGCGCACAGCCTACTCCCATACCCATAATCTCTACGTGGATGGAGGAGACAGCGCATTCCGCTATGGTGTGGGCCTCTCATACAATAAGACAGCAGGTGTCATGAAAAAATCCGACCGCGATGTGTTCAACGGGAACATCACCCTCTCTTACCGGGTAGACAGGATTTCGTTTACCAATCAGACTACCATCGGCAATACGACATCAGCCAACGAACCCGTACCATTCAGCTCTTTTTCCAGGATGAACCCATTTTATGAAAAATACACAGAAAACGGAGAAGTGGCCAAATATGTATACCGGGAGCAGGCAGCAGGAAGTAACAATTACAGCTATATCTGGAATCCGTTGTGGGATTTTCAACAAAACAGTTTCAACGAATCGGAAGGCAATAACATCACCAACAATTTCCAGATGGAATGGCGAATGCTGAACGAGTTGCGTCTACGCGGTAATTTCCAATACTCTCTGAGTAAAACCGAATCGGAGAGATTCACTTCTCCAAACGCTACGTCCGAAGTGAACAAAGAGACTCTGAAAAAAGGGTCGTACAGCAACAGCAACACCAACAATTCCAGCTATAACGGACGACTGGATGTAACATACGGTAAATCATTCAAGGAACATACCATAAATGCAGCGGCCGGTATACAGTTTTCAGAAAACAATAGCAAATCGAACATGTTCTCTGTAGAAGGCTATCAAACCGACCAGTTTTCCAATCCGAACTTCTCCAACGGATATCCGGAAGGTTCAAGGCCAATGTCAACCAACACAAAAAGCCGCAACGTAAGTTATTACGCCAACGTAAACTACGCCTACGCCATGCGCTATTTGATGGATTTCAACTTTTCCAGTAACGGCGCTTCGCAATTCGGTATAAACGACCCGTTTACCAATACCTGGTCGATAGGCGTGGGATGGAACCTGCACAACGAGAATTTCCTGAAAGACTCGGATATCATCAATTACCTGAAATTACGTTATTCTTACGGTAATCCGGGCAACCAGAATTTCGATGCCAAGCTTTCAAGCAGCATCTATCGCTACATCACCGATTTGGTGAACCCGTTCGGATTAGCGGCCAAAATCGGCACTTGGGGAAATTCGGGCCTGAAATGGCAGAAGACCCAGACGCACAACATCGGAGTCAACGGCCAGTTGTTCAACAACCGCCTCAACTTCACCGTCGACTACCAAACACGCCGCAACGACCCGTTGCTCATGCGCATCGATTTGCCGGCCTCTGTAGGTTCCGCTTCCGCCCCACGCAACATCGGCGCTACCAAGAACTATTCCATCAGCGCCAGCCTAACCTGGTACATCCTGAAACAACAAGATCTGAACTGGTACGTCAGTGCCAACATCAACCACAACAAGAGTACCTATTATAATATAGGCAACCTGATGGAAGAGTTCAATAAAAAAGGAGAAGAGAACCTGTCTCTCTCGCGCATTTACGATGGCGCCAGCCTTTCCTCCCTGTGGGTAGTACGCTCCGCAGGTATTGACCCGGCTACCGGTAATGAGATTTTCCTGCGCAAAGACGGAACCTATACTTACGAATACTCCATCAAGGACGCCGTGGAATACGCGGATACCAATCCGGACATGCAAGGCTCGTTCAACACTTCATTCACATATAAGGGTTTCTCTTTCGGAGCGGCATTCACTTACCGAATCGGAGGATACACACAACTCAATGCATTACTGAGTAAAGTGGAGAACATTAACGACAACGCTTTGAAGTACAACCAAGACCGTCGCGCCTTGCACGACCGTTGGAAACAGCCGGGCGACCGCACCAAGTTCAAACGAATCGATGACACCAGCAACACCCCGATGTCAAGCAGGTTCGTCGAGAAAGAGAACACTTTGCAGTGTTCAAGTATCAATGTGGGCTATCGTACCACCACGGCTCCGTTCCTGAAATACATCGGTGCCACCTCACTGAATGTAACCGCTTACATGAACGACATTTTCCGCCTCTCCACCATTAAAGAAGAACGCGGTCTCGATTATCCGTTCCAACGTTCGGTTACATTATCTTTCGGTATAGGATTTTAAATTAACATGAAGCATTGAACACTATGAAAATAAAGAAATATATATATGCCGCCTGTTTGGGTGGAATCCTGTTAGGAAACAGTTCCTGCTCCGACTGGCTGAAAGTGAACATGGAAGACAGCATCATGGAGAATTCACTGTATTCCAACACAAAAGGCTATATGATAGCGTTAAACGGACTTTATTTGGAGCTGAACAGACTATACATACCTTCCCTCACCATGGGCGAGATTGATGTGATGGCTCAATATTACAACGTGACGGAAAACATTGACCACCGCTACAAAATCTACGCAGGCTACAAATACAGTGACGGAGCTTTTGAGTCATTCAACAATAACATCTGGACCAAAGCTTTCGAGATTATCGCCAACACCAACGTACTGTTGGAACATTGCAATGAAAACGGAGCCGCCATCTCGGAAGAGTATTACCCGATAGTGAAAGGGGAAGCGTTAGCCCTGCGGGCCATGTTACACTTCGACTTGCTCCGCCTCTACGGACCGGTATTCAACGATCAGACAGCCTCCACTCTCACCATGCCTTACCAGATGAGTTCCAGCAAGGAAGTACAACCCCTCTTACCGGCAGGTGAAGTACTGGAAAAAATAATAAAGGATTTGGAGGAAGCCGTCACCTTACTAAAGAGTGACCCTATCATTACCGAGGGAGTCATGAACAAGATTCCCGAAGACGATGGATTGGGGTCGTACGATTTATCATACAGACAAATCCGCATGAACTACTACGCAGCGCAACTGCTGCGAGCCAGAGCATACATGTGGAAGGGAGACAAACAGACCGCAGGACGTATTGCCAAAGAAGAGATTCTAGCTCCAATCACCACAGAAGAATTGGAAGTGTTTCCATGGTGTACCGAAGGAGCGTACATCGCCAATGGCAAACAGGATTACATATTCTCCTCCGAGGTCTTTTTCGCCTTGTACAACACCAACCGCTCCCAGCAATACTCAAGTCTGTTCGCAAAAGAGCTGTCGACCAGTTCGCGGCTGACTTTTGTAGGGAACACCTTGGAAGGAGGAGACAGCAAAACCGGAACTTTCTATGACGACACCAACGACTGGCGGAAAAAAATGTGGGACTTGGTAGAACCGACGGAAGAAGAGAAAAAGGCCGCCGCGGAAGCCGGGAGGGAAGCCGAACCGACACTGTACTTCAATAAATACAAGGATTTCGACAGAGAAGCCGTGACGGACGGTTCGGAGACTTACCGCTACATGATACCCTTGATGCGGTTGAGCGAAGTGTATCTGATAGCCGCAGAATGTACCACCGACCCCAGTGAGGCGGTGGAATACCTCAACGAAATCCGCCGACATCGCTCCTGCATCGACTTAGGCGAAGGCATATCGAAAGACGATGCCATCACTTATGAATTCGCCCGCGAAGTGATAGGCGAGGGACAACTATTTTTCTACTACAAACGTTTGGGAAAGACCGAAATCATTTCCGGGTTCTCCCCCACCGATCCTTTCACCATGCAACAAGGCTATTATACATGGCCGTTGCCTAAAGCAGAGATTGACAAAAGAGGTTCGAACGCCAACTAAAAAGATAAAATTATGAAAAAATGGATATACACCTTGGCAGGAATAACCCTGCTGCCGCTTTGGAGCGGATGTGAGAAAGAGTTGATGGACTACGAGGGAAAAGACGGAATCTACTTCGATGTGCAATACCCCGGCACCGGACAATATTGGGGAGACTTATCCCAATATTCCCACCAGATTTACTCAATTGTCCCATTCGGAAATATGGACGGCAACGACTCGCTATTGAACCTGAAAGTCGGACTTGCCGGAAGTGTGAAAGACTATCCTCGCTCGTTCAAGGTAGAGGTGGTGGCGGACAGCACTTCCGCCATCAGCCCCGATGAGTTCGAACTGATGGCAACCGACATCGTCATGGAAGCCGGGAAAAATACTGCCTACGTACCGGTCATTGTACGAAAATCGGAAAGGATGGACACAAATACCATACAGATACAAATCCGCCTGATAGCGGGCGAGGAGTTAGGTCTCCTGTTCTCCCGCATCGGAAACATACCGGGAAGATGGACAAACGACACCCAGACCTATTTCAGTCAAAACGAAGACCCGAACATCCACAACATTTTCGCCAACAATATCCTGAGAGAACCCTCCGGATGGAACAAGGTGCAATTGGGAGACTTCTCACCGACCAAATACGCCATGCTGCTGAATACCTCTTACGAAGCCATGGGATTCGTAAAATCGGATTTCGAGGACAGAAACAAGATGCAAGGAGGACGTTGCAGGATGATAGCCCGCATCGGCTCAAAATACCTGATGGAGCAGTACAGGAAAGGACGCGAGTATTGGGTCATTGACGAGGACGGTACCATGATGTGGGTAAACGGAGTGAGTTGGGCTAATCACACCAAGCCCGAAGATATGGTGAATTGACAACATAAAGCAGATTGAGTATGAAAACAATAAAATATTTATTATCAGGATTGGCTCTATGCCTCTACGGATGCGTGGAAGACGAGGGAAACTACAATTACGTGGAAATAAACGACTTGGTTATCGAAAATCTCCCTGGATCAGCCAACGTGATGTCGGAAATAGACAGCCTTCATTACAGCCCCGTACTGAAAGGGGATTTGGACGAGAAGGAAGTTGATGACAACATGTATACGTTCAAATGGCAAATCTGTAACGGAGTACTCGACCACCAGCATACGGTCATCAGTCATGAAAAAAATCTGAATTACAAAGTGGATGTCAAACCTGGGAGCTATACACTTTACTTCTTTGCGAAAAACAACCAGACCGGCATCGAACGTTCCTGGGGCATAAGCCTCAATGTCATCGCCCCCATAACCAGAGGATTCCTGCTTTTGGGCGACAAAGAAGACGGCACAATAGGCTTGGACATGATATCCATGCCTGCCGGGAAAGATACAACGGTTATAGAAGATGTATTTGACAATTCGGAGATGAGACTGACCGGTGCTGACAAACTCATCTATGCGGGAGACTATATGGGCGATGGATGGCAACAAACGTTATGGATGATGACGAAAGAAGGTTCTTACCGTATGACCAATGCGGAAAATTTCGACATCATTAACGAAGTGAACGAATCCGGCATGATAGAAACGGAGTTCGAACATAAACGAATCCAGATCTTGGATCTCTTCCCCGGAGCGACCACCCAACTAAGGAGCAACATGTACCGTGGTTACATCACGGAGGATTTAGTGGTTTTCAACTCAATTATCCTAGGGGAATATTTCTCCACTCCGTTAAACAAAACCACGACCACCTCTACCACATTGTTCAAGCCCTATCCACAGGCATTCCATGCGGGTTATTCGCGCATGGCCTACAACTTTGTTGTCATTTATGACATGGACGATCAGTGTTTCCGGAGGATACAAGGATTACCATACAGCGCCACGCATTGCGCAACCATGAGCGATTACCCCTCAGACCCGTTCCCTTGGAATCAGACAGACGTAAAGAGAACCATCGTGTATGGCGAAAATACAATCGATGACGCTACCGGTTCCTCCTTAGTGCTGATGAAAGGGGAGGATGGCGGGTACATCGTTTACAAGTTCCGTTGTCCCACTTCCAGTTACTACCTGCCAACCAAGCTGGGAAGCTGGTCTGTGGACACAAACGCGGCCACCGACTTAAACAAGGCCACCCACTACGCATTCACTTCCAACCGAGAGGCAATCGTTTATGCGGTGGGTTCTAAATTATATCAATATGACTATACCCGGAATCAGCTCACCTCTACCGACTTAAAAGCGGAAATCACATTCATGAAGGCCGAATACTGTTCTACCGGACAAAGGGACCAGATCATCGTGGCTACTTACGACTCCACCAACAAAGGTACCGTACGGAAGTTCTCATTAGGCTCCGATGCGAACAAAGTGGAATTCATCGAACGTCCGAAAGAAATATGGAATACCAAGCTGAAAGTGAAAGATGTAGAATGGAAAATAGATGCCATGTAATATAAACAAGATTATGAAAAAAGTAATCGGATTTTTACTGACGGTATGCGCAACGGGCTTCACTGCCCTTGCGCAAACGCAGTTCCGCCCTCTCCCCCTCGATGAGGCGCTGAAAACGGCAGAACAGGAAAACAAGATGGTATTCGTTGATTTCTACACAGACTGGTGCGGTCCGTGCAAGATGATGGCACGCGATATATTCCCGCAAAAAGAAGTGGGTGACTACTTGAACACCCGGTTTGTGTGTGTAAAACTAAACGCCGAGAAAGAAGGCAAAGAACAGGCCACCCGATACGCCGTGAAAGCTTACCCCACATTCCTGGTATTGGACACTGCAGGAAAAGTGTTGCTGGACATAAAGGGAGCCATGGACGCCGAACGATTTATCGGAAAAATAACCGACGGCCTGAATCCGGAGATGTCGCCCGAAAGGATAGCCCAACGCTATCAATCCGGAGAGCGCACGCCCGATTTGGTTAACCGTCATGCACAGCACCTCATGGAACAAGGCAAAGAGAAAGAAGGTATGCAGGTTATTGACTCCTACTTCGCCTCGCTTACCGACTCACAACGCTTGGCAGCGGAAAATACTTTCCTCTATACCCGCTATACCTACGACCTGAACGATGAAAAGGGACGCTTCATGGTAGCGCGTTGGAATGATTTTCCCCGTCCCGCCAAAGAAGCGATTTCCGCACGAATCAACCGTCTGTTCCATTCGGAGGTATCCAGATATTTTTCCGGATACATGTATCGCGAAGGCAAATTCAAGACAGAAGAGTTTGAGGCGCTGAAAAAACAGATCATCGGGATAGGATTGGATAAAAAATACGCTTACGCTCCCATGTTCAGGCTGATAGAAGGACGTGTGACTACGGATGACCCCACATTCTGGACAATGTGCAAGGCCGAATACGACAATCTGGATCCTAACGACAGAAGTCTGCTGATAATGAACCTGACCCGTCTGATTACCACGGACAATCAGGAGGTCTTGAAAGACGTGTCCAAGTTTGTCCGTAACCGTTTGAGTGACATGAGTCCGAATACCATCATGATGGCCGAACGGATATTGGACAACATAGAATCGAAAATAAAATGAATGCATTTTTTTCTCTCTCTTTCTTCATGACCGGATTGTGAAGTATTCAGGAGCCGCGGAGAAGTGATTTCCCTGCGGCTTCGTCTGTTTCCCGACAGCTCCATACGCCATCGGCACAAAAGACACAGGGCATTCCACGAGACACTTGATTCTCAAAGAACAGACTGCCACAATCGCCTCCGCAATCATGCAAACCAATCAAATAACCCTTAACAAAAAAACAAATGGCTATTGAACTCATCAGAAAAATCACTTTCGCCCTACTGTTCACATTGGGCACAACCTTCCTTTGGGCACAGGAGACGGATTACCCCGATTACGAAGCGATGAAAGATTCAGCGGGAACACGTATGCTGCGATTCGCCCAAAAACATAACAGTAAAAACATCAACACAGTACGACAGAATATACTGAGCACCCTAAGTGAGGACGGAACCGTAACTTGCGACACACCTCTGCCCCGCATGCGAAAAAAACATTTAAACGCCACACAACTCTACAAACTCTGCAAACAAAGCTCCTTGGTGTTCTTTACCATGGAATTCCGCCCGCAAAGCAACGACTACATGGCCTATCCCACAGCCTCGGCAGTAGCCTTGACAGAGGACGGACTTTGTGCCACCAACTACCATGTGCTGTCCGCTGTAATTCTCTCCGGAGCACTGAAGCATTATTGGAATAACGACTTCATGCGATTCGTGATGGATGCCGACGGCAAGGTCTACCCGGTAACGAAAATCCTGGCAGCCGACCCTGTCAACGACTTGGCCCTATTCCGCGTAGATACAACGGAAAACAGACTGACACCCGTTTCTTTGGGTAACCCGTTGGAAAGCGGTGAAAAGGTATACTGTATCGCTCATCCGCAAGGATATCTTTTCTATCTGACAGAAGGTATCATCGCACGGAATGTGTCGGAAGCAAACCGCCAAAACGGACAAATAAAATATGAGATGCAAATAACCGCTGACTACGGAGTCGGAGCAAGCGGCGGACCGATATTCGATGACCGGGGCAATCTGGCAGGAATGGTCAGCTCCACCTTTTCCATGTACGCCAACCCCCAAACGGGAAAGAACTTCCAAATGGCTGTAAAAAAAACAGTGCCGGTAACGTGCATCAAGAAATGTCTGAAACAAAAGGAAGATGGGAAAAAGAAGAGAAGAGCATCCGAAAGAAAAGATACTGACAAAAAGGAAAATCATCCCATCAAACAATAAGAAAGGAAACATATATGAAACAGAGACGGATAAGTTGCCTGATAGGACTCATCTGTTGCGCAAACGCTCTGGCGCAATACCACGGAGAATTTTCGGAGAACATGAAGAAACAGTACGCACAGACGTTGGAACAGGAACGGCAAGAGGAGGCGGAATACTACGCCGGAGCCGATACGGCCTGCTATGCGGTGCGCTATTTATGGACCTACCTTTACAATAAAGAGGAGCAAAGAGTATACAAAGAGAACAGGGTGGTGTGTGTTGCCCCCGATGTGACTCTGGATTGCAGTTATCAGCCCATAGGCGAGAAACGGAGCATGGCCGAAAGCCTGAAAGCGGGAAAGATGGTAAGAGATTCCTCATTGGCCTATCGGCTTACCCCCTCCTTTTACTTCTACTATCCGAAAGAAAAACGCCTGAAACGCACTTACCGGATAGTGTCGGAAGAGTTTCTACTATCCGACAGTGTCATAGAAAACCGTTGGACACTGACCGCAGAAGAAAAAGACATCGCAGGTCATCGCTGCCGAAAAGCATACACCACGAACAATGGGCGTAACTGGTATGCATGGTACACCACCGAGTTGCCATACACTGCCGCACCGCGTCATCTGACCGGTCTGCCGGGAGTCGTATTGGAAGCCTCGGATGAGGAGGGAGAAATTGTCTGGCAATGCGAGGGCATCTTCCCCTGCCATCCGAAGAACCGTTACTACATCAAGTTCCCAGAAAACCTGTCGGTGTTACCGAAGGGCAAGTTTTCACTCATCATGAAATTATTCGCCTTGTCCACCTCCGCACAAGTGAGAGAATCAAAAGTGATGGAAAAACGTTCCAAAGCCCTACCTTGGAAACTGAATCCGCTTACGGGAATCGACGCATGCCGCATCACTAATCCTATAGAAAGATAACAAATCCGACCCAAACAATAGAAAGAGCCGCATCATGATTCTGAACTACACCCCAAAAGTTAGACAAAAAACTTTTGGAGTGCAGTTTAATTAGGGATATTCAGTTAAAGGCTGCAGATGACGGCTGCAGAATCTTGCGAGACTCCTATAAATGCCAGAAAA
>CANQSM010000050.1 GCA_947626525.1 uncultured Phocaeicola sp.
AAATCACATATAAAGATACAAAATATATCTCAGATTACCAACTTTTTAGACAACTTTCTTATCCCGAACTGACGTAGTATTATCCCAATGTGACCAAAACTCATAAGATAATAACCTACCTGAAGAATTTGTCGGCATTTTTTCATTGTAGAAACAAGAAGACTTTAGTATGTGCCAAAATACATTATCTGACAACAACATAAGGTTCTCGAAAACAGAGGAAGTCTTAGAATCCTCTTTAGTGCATTTATGTGCGTATTTACTATGCAACATAACCTAACGTGAATTTGACGAATTTTAATTATCTGTAGATTTGGAGATTAGCGAAAATGGAGTATTTTTATAATGCTCAATTACAAAAAACTACCAACAATAATCGCTATGCTCACTAAGAACAAAGTTACTGAATTATTCTATATGACAAACGATTTCTGCAGATTTTTTGACACCATGATGGAAAATACATGTTGAAATCCGACAAAAAACGTCATTATCACCGCGATTCAACCATGTCAAAGGCTGAAATCATGCTGATAGTGCATTGTTCCATGACTCGGAGTACCGTTGTCTGAAACATTTCTATTTGGAGAAGATCTGCCGCCATCTGCGCCATCTCTTTCCAGAGGTTGTATCCTATGACCGTTTCGTGGAACTTGAAAGAGAGGTGGCCGTGCCTTTGGCACTGTTCATCAAAAAGGTGTTGCTTGGGAAATGCACAGGCATAAGTTTCGTGGACAGCACTCTCCTGTGGATCTGCAGGAATCGGAGGATACATATCCATAAAGTGTTCAAAGGCATCGCCCAAAGAGGGAAATGCTCCATGAGATAGTTCTTCGGCTTCAAGTTGCACCTTATCTGCAACGGGAAAGGTAAATTGCTGAAATTCATGATAACTCCCGGTGATGTCGATGACAGAAAACCATTGGAATACAAAGTCTTTGTCGAATATTATCTATGGCAAGCCGGTTGCAGACAAGGGATATATCGGCAAGAATCTTTTTCAACGGCTGTTTGTAGACGGATACAGCTTATGACTAAACTTAAAAGCAATATGAAAGAGGTTTTAATGAGTATGCCTGACAGACTGCTTCTCCAGAAAAGGGCCATTATGAAAACTGTAAACGATGAGTTGAAAAACATCGCTCAGGTGAAGCACTTCAGACACAGGGGCTTTGACAATTTTATCGTGAACATACTTGGAGCCATTTTTGCTTATTGTAGGTTTCCCAAAAAGCCATGTATCAATGTACTACGTACTGTGGACGCACAACTTGCTTTATTCTGAATTCGTTGAACTTACGCTATATTAAAGACATAGAGAAGTTACATAGCCATAACAGTAAGCACCGTTCACCGTCCAACAGTACGCTGGACGGTGAAGTTAGATAGCTGCGAAAGCCGATGCACCTATCTGCATGGACCGTCCAGCGTTCGCTGGACGGTGAACGGAAATACATGAAACAAACAAAACACATCCATAACCATGACGATTCATATAGGTGGGCTGGTACTGCCATCCTCACGCAGAAAAAAGGGGAGCAACCATAGTTATGCCCCCGATTGGTTGACAATGGAGTTGTCGGACGACCAGTGAAGCTCCGAACGTACCGACACTTTTTATCTTCACTCCAAACAGTTAATTCAATTCACAAGCGAATATCACAAAAGTGAAGAGGAATAAAATGTACTCTTTACGGATATAGGAAAGAAATGGGAAAACTGTCGGAGTTTCCGGAAAGATTCTTAAGAAGGTTTCGGAAAACTCCGATAGTTTCAGCGGAGATTCTTAAGAGTTTCGCCTTGCACTTTCATTTTTTGCAAAAATAAGTTGCAAATCCAATAATAAGTTGTACTTTTGCGGTGATTTGGTGATGCGATGGATTTTCATCCGTCGTATGAAGAGGGAATCCGGTGCGAATCCGGAGCAGTGCCCGCTACTGTAAGCCCTGTAAAAAAGAGAAGCATTCTCACACCACTGTTCAGTGTCCGAATGGGAAGGTCTGCTTCTTGGGGCAAGTCAGGAAACCTGCCAAATGAAGAGATAAAGTTTTCTCTCGGGAAAAAGAGAACTGATATCGTTTAATTCCTTAATTTATTAATGAAGCTCGTACACGCGGTGAAAATATCGCAGAGTACGATGATTTATTGTTATGAAAAAAAACGTATTACTTGTTGCCTTGTGCATAACCGGAGGAGTGTATGCGCAGGAAAGGAAAAGGTATACCAATTTTGAGGATACCGTTTTCACGATGAAAGATGTGATTGTAGAATCAGAACAAGTGAAAAAGACACAAGCCTTGAAATTGGATGTTCCGACAAAATTCATGCCGCAGAGTACACATGTCCTACCTGCCAAGCTGCTGGAAGAGAGAGGAATCCAGAACATTCAGGATGCGACACGCTTTATCCCCGGAGTAAGAGTGCGTTCCACATACGGAGCGTTTCAGGAACTCACCATCCGTGGTTTCAGTTCTTCACTCATCGCCTTGGACGGAGTAAGGGATGAACGCGCGACCATCACCTCTTATCCTGTGCCTGATTTGTCAACGGTGGAAAACATTGAACTGGTGAAGGGACCGTCATCCGTCATCTGCGGTGCAGGAGCGGTGGGAGGTTTCCTGAACATTTCCCGCAAGACCGCCAAGGCCGAACGGACAGCCGAGGCGAAGATGAGTGTAGGAAGTTGGGGATATCGGCAGTCGTTTTTAGGCATAGGCGGCAAACTGGCCGGTCCGTTCAATTATTATGCAAGCATTAACTATTCCAATACAGATGGCTGGCGTAATGTGGCCAACAAACGTCTCTCGGTATACGCGAACATTAGCGGAAAACTGACGGAATGGGACGGAATAGACATTCGTGGAGGTTTTAACAATGATGACTACGCCACGGAGGCAGGTTTGCCCAAACTGATGCAATATGACATTTACGACCTCAACGAATCGGTGTATCTGAAGAAGTATGACGCTCTGCCCGGTCTAAATAAAAAGTCGCGCTACAACAATGAGTCGGATTTCATGAAAAACAACGGCTGGAACATCATGGCACAATATGCGCATACATTTAATCGGGACATGAAACTGACGGACAAGTTCTCGTACATGTATGACGACATCAACTATTTCAGTACGGAAGGACTAAGCTACTTGACGAGCGGGACACCTCTTGACGGGTATAACCATTATTACCTGACAAGAGCGAATAACCAGGATGTGAAAACATATATCTGTCTGGACTCCGTGTCACTCTCCTCTCCGCTCCGCTTTTCGCATATCACCCAAATGTACAGCAATCAGCTGGAACTGTCGGGCAAGGTGAATACGGGATTTATCAAGCATAACTATTTGGCCGGCTACTCCATGTACTTCTTGCGTCGCGTCAGTTACTCGGCCAACGTATCCGGCCCGGGAAAAGGCTCGCATGTGGCAGTGAACCATCCGCAAAGCATGGGGCACATGGACTATTCGTTTTACCGCGCCACGCTCAACCGCCGTTACATGCACGGCCTTTATATACAGGATCTGATGGAATTCAGCGACCGGCTGAAAGTCTTGCTCTCCGTACGGTATGACACCTATAAGTATCGCACGGCGTATACCACGGATGTGGACGGACGCAGTTACAAGGAACCGGACGCAGATGCGTTTACAGGCGTGGCAACCGATGCGTTCACTTATCGCATGGGAGCAGTCTATCTGCCTGTGCCTTCGTTATCGCTCTATGTGTCGGCTTCTTCTTATTTCAAGCCTATCAACACGACTTATAACGACCAGACCATCTACGTAAACGCCCATGGCAACGAGTTCGATCCCTCTTCTACCGGTGGAGAAGTATTCAAACCGGAAGAGGGTAACCAGTTCGAGTTCGGCGCGCGCTATGAACTGAACGGCAAATTATCGGCCAACGCCAGTGTATTTTACATCAATAAGAAGAATGTGGTCACTTCGTTGGGAACCAAGGAGATAGACAATGTGGACTGGAAAATTCAAGGGCAGGTAGGCCGCATGGACTCCAAAGGATTCGATGTGGATGTAACCTATACACCTATCCATGGCCTGATGTTCACGTCCGGCTATTCGTTGACCGATGCGAAAGTCCGCAAAATAGCGAAGAACAAATACATGAGCGAAAATAGCGACAATGGCAACCGTTTTACATACGTTCCCCGCAACACTTTCTATGCGCTTGCCGATTATACGTTGACCAAAGGCCGGCTGAAAGACCTTGGCTTCAATCTGAGCCTTTGCTATGTGGACGAACAGTTGATTAACATTGCCGACAACGTGAGCTATGACTCTTATTGGATAACGGACTTGGGAATATCTTATAAATTACGGAACAATATCCGTCTGTCACTGATGGTGAACAACCTATTCAATGTGGATTACTGCGACTCGTCATTGGGTATGCAGATGTTCCCCGGCACTCCGCGCAACTATCTCCTGTCGGCCACTTATAGTTTCTGATACAGCCATGCTTACAAGAATCATGTATACTATTCACAGGGTATTTGGCACACTGTTAAGTGCCCTGTTTGTGATGTGGTTTGTCTCGGGAATCGTGATGATGTACCATACCTTTCCGTCTGTCCGTCGGTCAGGACTGGAACATAAGGCTCCGATACCTCATAATACACTGCCCTCTTTACAAGAAGTTTACAAGAGGCTTCCCAATGGAGAGACTGTCAGGAACATTACATTAAAGTGCAGGCTGAATCAGCCGGTGTTCGATATAGTCACGGATAAAGGACATTACCTCCTTCCAGTGGATAGCACGCAAGCGCTTTTACCTATGGATAAAAACTATTTTTACCGTTTGGCTGGAGAATGGTGCAAAGCACCTGTTACCAAGGTAGACTCGCTTACGGATTTGGAACAATGGATTCCTTTCGGACGGTTGCGTGAAGAACTGCCGATTTATAAATTTCAATTTGACGACGCGGACAAGACTCAGCTTTATATCTCTTCAAAAAACGGAGAGGTATTACAATGCACGACAGTAAAAAGCCGCTTTTGGGCATGGGTGGGAGCTATTCCACATTGGGTATATTTTACCAAGCTCCGTCAGGATGCCGACTTGTGGAAAAACACGGTCATCATACTGTCTGCCATAGGCTTATTGATGACGGTAGCGGGGCTGTACGTAGGAATTCACGCTTACCTGAGAACCCGCCGCAGAAAAGGGAAATGGGAATCTCCGTATAAGAAGAAGTGGTATTATTGGCATCATGTGACAGGTTTGGTGTTTGGGATATTTGTATTAACATGGATATTCAGTGGAATGATGTCATTGGCTGACACACCGGACTGGCTGGCCAAAGAACATCGTAACTATCCGGTAAAGGAAGTTCTTTCCGCATCCACACTCTCTTTTGAGAATTATCCGCTGGATTATCGGAAAGCGCTGGAAGTTTACTCCGGAAATATAACCGAAGTGAAATGGAGTAGTTTCGGAGACATCCCGGTATATGAAGTGCTTGTAGGGAAAAAAAGAAAGTCAGTTGACGCATCCGAACCGGTAGCCCATGAACTTGATTTGACGGCAGAGCAAGTGTACAATGTCACACAGAAGATTCATCCAGAAGAAAAAGTGAAAACGCCCGAACTGCTGACTCATTATGACACGTACTATTTAGACCGGAAAAGAATGCTGAATCTGCCGGTTTGGAAAGTGAAAGTGGAAAATGAAGACCAAACCTGTTATTACATCAATCCGAGGACCGGACAAATCAGAAGTTACAACACACACGGCCGTTGGCACTTCTGGATGTATCCGGGATTGCACAGTTTGAAGTTCACATGGCTGGTGGAACATCCTATTATCTGGTCGGCTGTTATGTGGCTTCTGTTATTGGGTGGTACAGTCGTCTCAGTAACCGGAGTGGTGCTGGGATGCGGGTATATGAAGAGGAAACTCACTAAACGGAAATAAGCATACGGATTTGGGTAATTTATTCACCGTAATCTGCCATGCTCTTTATTTTCAAGAAATAAGAGTTCATATTTTTATATGAAAACAGACTTCATATTCCAAAAATAAATTGTACTTTTGCAACGATTTGGTGATGCGATGGATTTTCATCCGTTGCATAAAGAGGGAATCCGGTGCGAATCCGGAACAGTGCCCGCTACTGTAAACCCTGTAAAAAGAGAAACATTCTCACACCACTGTTCAACCAGGTTGAATGGGAAGGTTCGTTTCTCAGGGGTAAGTCAGGAAACCTGCCAAGTTTTAGGTAATAAGTTTTCTCTCGGGAAAAAGAGAACTTGTATACGTTTAATCATATAAAATAATTTTTTGAATGAGAGCAATTTGCCTGTATGTACTGTGTCTCGTGTGTAGTGTTATGGTTGCGCACGAGAGAACAAATTTTGTGGCTTCCGACATGCGGAAGAGTATGAAACCAGGAGATAAAGCGGCTTTACTGATGGTGCATTTCGGAACAACCTATGACCAGACTCGCGCATTGACTATCGAGGCTATCAATGAGAAAGCGAAGGCTTCATTTCCGGACTTCACCTTTGCCGAGGCGTATACTTCACGGATTGTCATTCGCAAGTTAAAAGAACGGCACGTGACGAAGCAGACTCCGAGAGAGGCCTTAACACAACTGGCTGAAAAGGGATATACGCACGTGTTGATTCAGTCTACCAACATTATAGATGGCGTGGAAATGGAATCGCTTCGTAAAGATGTAGCTACTGTAACCGGCCGGTTTAAAGAGGTGCGTGTAGGAAATCCTTTGCTTTATTCGGTAGAAGATTGTGAACGGGTGGTGGACATCATGGCCGAGAAACGGTCGAATCAGGAAATTTTGATATTGGTCGGTCATGGGACATACACCCCTAGTACGGCCATCTATGCCATGATTGATTACATGGCAACGGCCAAAGGTTATCAGGATATATTGGTCGGAACCATTGAAGGGTATCCTTCTTTTGACCACATGCTGGTCCGACTGAAAGCAAGTGGAAAGAAGAGGGTGACATTGCTTCCTTTCATGTTGGTAGCCGGCGACCATGCGAACAATGATATCGCGGGGCACTGGAAAGAGGAGCTGGAAAAGGAAGGTTTTCTAGTAACGGTGCAGATGGAGGGTTTAGGACAGAATCCGAAGATACAAGACATTTTTATCGATCATCTTCGTTTCAGCTTCTCACATAAGGTGAAAGATATCATGACTAAAAAGAAGGAGTATGCCGCAGGGAAAGAATAGCACGGTATAATCTGCCGTAACAGTAAATAATCTTCTAAAAATGAAATATATACTTGAAGCATTAAAATGAATAATAAAATTAAAGATAGAAAATTATGAAGACAATGAACTATGTAATAATTTTGACCTTAGGACTGGCTACCTTACCTGCGTTGGCGCAGCAACATGGCAAAGGGAAGATGAAAGAATTGGATTTGAATCCGGTGGTCGTTACCGGAACGGGTACACATCACCGGCTGAGCGATTCACCTGTACCAGTGGAAGTGATTAGTGGAAATGATTTGAGAAAAGCCGGTATTACGAATTTCCAAGATGCCATTACCATGCTAAGTCCTTCTTTCTCATTTTCTTCGACTGCTATGGCCGATTACACAACTATCAGCGGACTAGGCAACGAACGGTTGTTGGTTATGGTGAACGGACACAAGCTGTCGGGCAATACTTCCGGAGCTACGGATATTTCCCGTATTGATGTCAGCCGTATCCGCCGTGTGGAGATTCTGAAGGGGGCTTCTTCGAGCCTTTACGGTTCGGATGCTATCGGAGGTGTGATTAATATCATTACCGACCAGCCGATGAATACGGTGAATGCTTCTTCCACCACCCGTATAGCGGAGTATAGGCAGTTCGACCAGAACTTGAATCTGAACGTGGCTTCGGATAAGTTTGGTTCATATACCTCTTACAATCGCCGTCAAGCAAACGGATGGCAATTGAATCCGGAAGCGGTAAGCTTCAAAAACGGAGAAGTGAGCGGTGACCCTAAACCGACCCGTAAGAATATGAGCAATCCTTTCTTCCAGAATGTATTCAACCAACGTTTCTCGTACAGTCCTACCAAGGCCTGGGACTTTTATGTGGAAGGTAGCTACTACAACAAAAAGAACGATCGTCCAGCTAACATCTATACCGAAAAAGAAGGCAAAAATGGTCCAACCTACACTTCTGACGGACAGGGGTACGACTATAATCTGAAGTATATGGGATACACATTGGGAGCCGGTGCGCGATATATGCTGAACAAATCGGACTATATCAGTTTGGATTTGTATAATGATAATTATGAAACGAACAACGAGTATATCGTTACCAATAAGACTTATACCAAAGGGGAAGAAAAACTGAACCAGCGTTCGCATTATTATAATGCAAACTTGAAGGGAGTATTCACTCTCAATGCATATAACAGATTGACTGCCGGAGCGGAATATTTAAATGAAAGTCTGCGTAATCCGGACGCTTTTGAGAAAACCGACAGTGAAAAGAAGCATGTGTATACCATGTCTCTTTATGCACAGGATGAAATCAAGCTACCGTGGGACTTCCGGGCTGTGCTGGGATTACGTTACGTACACCATGAAACATTTGCCAACGACCTCTCGCCAAAAGCGACCTTGATGAAAAAATTGGGTCCGGTAAACCTACGTGCCTCCTACTCTACCGGTTTCCGTGCTCCGACATTAAAAGAACTGTATTATTACAAGCCTAAAAATTCGACCATGAGTATGGGAAATCCGGATTTGGATCCGGAGAAGAGTTATTACTATTCTTTGAATGCCGAATACATTCATCGTTTTTTCTCTGTTTCGGTAACCGGATACATCAACAATGTAAAAGATTTGATAGAATTGGCAGACATAGATGACGCGAGCAACCTTCCGAATTATGATCCGGACTACACTTACAAATTGTATTCTAATGTAGAAAAAGCGAAAGTAAAGGGAGTGGATGTGTCGGTAAACTGTAAACCAGGCTATGGACTTAGTTTCTTAGTGGCTTATAACTACGTGTCAGCGAAAGATGAGATAACGAAATTGACTTTACAGCGTGCCATTCGCCATTCTGGTAATTTTTCAGCAAACTGGTTTAAAGGATTCAATAACTCCGATTTAAATTTAAATCTTTCAGCGCAGATTCGTAGCAGTCGCTATGAAGATTCGCAACCAGCCGCACCGGGTTATGCACAGTGGAACTTCACGGCACGCTATACATTGAGGTTCCCGAAATACTTCTCATCACTGGAGCCTTCGGTGGGTGTGGAGAATATCTTCGACAAGACAGACAAACGCTATTTCGGTTATTATTTCTCCACCCTCTCCCCCGGACGTGTCTATTGGGCAAGCATTGCCTTGCGCTTTGACAAGTAGTTTCCCCACCTCCTATGGTACGTCCACTTATCATTGAGTCAGGCAAGCGGACGTACCACAGGTTACTACATTCGCAAGTGTGAAACTTTTAAATCAATAAGACAAACCTCTCCCTCACTGTAAAAAACGGGAAACAACCCAATCCCCTTACATTATGAAGGAGTTTTTCGGCTTCTCATGCTATAAAAATAGCCGAACTAAGATACAAAATGAAAAAAAGTGATATGTTCGCCTGATACCGCAAAAATAAAAACATTGGAAATTGGTAACCGAAACAAATAACCTTATCCGTAAAAATATTGTTACAATGAAAAAAATATCTTTTACGAACCATAACAGTTAGCAAATAAACCTCCATGCGGGCATGCATATCCGCATGAAGAAGTCCAATCCGTGTGTTTGCAGCTACCCCAAGCTGCAAGGTAGAGAATTGGTAAGTAAACAAGCATGATAGCGGACAAATCCGCATAAATCATATGATGAAAACAGACTCAATTCAAAGATTTCAGTTAAATTTGCCTTGAAATAAAAGAGAATATGGCTAAAATAATCGTAGTGGGGATAGGCCCCGGAAATAAAGAGGATATGACTCCGGTAGTATGTCAGGCTGTGGCAGAGGCCGATGTAGTAATAGGTTACAAATATTATTTCCAGTTTATTACTCCCTTTTTGCGGGAAGGGACTCTCTGTATCGACACAGGGATGAAACGGGAGAAGGCACGTGCCGAACAAGCTTTTGAGCTGGCGGAACAGGGAAAGGACGTCTGTGTCATCAGTTCGGGCGATGCGGGTATCTACGGCATGGCTCCACTGATATATGAAATGAAGTGGGAACGGAATAGTATGATAGAAATCGAGGTTCTGCCTGGAATCAGTGCTTTCCAAAAAGCGGCTTCGTTGTTGGGAGCTCCGGTGGGACATGATTTCTGTACCATTTCTCTTTCGGATCTGATGACTCCGTGGGAAAGAATAGAAAAACGGATTCGTGCGGCGGCTGTGGCCGATTTCGTAACAGCTGTCTATAATCCAAAAAGCGAAGGCCGTTACTGGCAGCTGTACCGGTTGAAAGAGATCTTCTTGCAAGAACGCGACAGCCGTACACCAGTTGGATTTGTGCGTCAGGCCGGGCGTTCAGAGCAGCAAGTAACCGTTACCACACTGGAGGCATTCGATCCGGAACAAGTAGATATGTTTACCGTAATACTGATTGGTAATTCGCAGACCTATTGTTCAGGCGGAAAAATGGTAACCCCTCGTGGGTATTACCGGGAAACGGGTACCAATGCTGAAAGTTTGGGGCAGGACATCATGATACGTAGTTTTCAGAAGATTGAAAGTGAATTAAAGGATAAAGATATTCCTTTGGACCGTAAATGGGCGTTGTTACATGCTATCCATACCACGGCAGATTTTGAGATGGAACATCTCTTGTGGACGGATAAAGAAGCTGTCAGCCGTTTGTACACATTGGTACGCAATGGAAAGATTCGAACGATTGTGACGGATGTGACCATGGCTGCTTCAGGTATCCGCAAAGGAGCATTACAACGGTTGGATGTGGAAGTGAAATGTTACTTATCGGATGAGCGGGTGGCAGTGTTAGCTGCGGAAAAGAGCATTACCCGTACGCAAGCCGGCATTCGTCTGGCTGTGGAAGAACATCCTGACGCTTTGTTTGTTTTTGGTAATGCACCTACAGCGTTGATGGAACTTTGCGAGCTGGTACGGAGAGGAAAGGCCTCCCCGTCCGGAATCATCGCGGCTCCGGTAGGTTTTGTGCATGTGGAAGAGTCCAAGTACATGGCGAAACCGTTTGTAGGAATTCCTAAAATCATCGTGGAAGGCCGTAAGGGAGGAAGCAACCTTGCTGCTACGCTAACCAATGCGGTGCTTTGTTACAATGACGCAGAGAAAATGTGGCCAGGAAGAGATGTTTAAATAGCAGCTATGTTACAAACTTTTTATATCATAGGAATCAGTGACAGTCACCGTTTGTTTTTTCCTCCTGAAGTGGAAACGGTAGTGAAACGGGGAACCGTCTTTTCCGGTGGAAAGCGTCATCATGAAATCGTGGCTTCTTCTTTGCCTGCCGGTGCAGAATGGATAGATATTACCGTTCCGTTGGACACCGTGTTCGAACGTTATAAAAACTACACGGAAGTTGTGATCTTCGCTTCCGGAGACCCTTTATTCTTTGGTTTCGCCAATACCGTCCAACGTATTTTGCCTGAAGCGGTTATCCACATTTTTCCTTCGTTCAATTCCTTGCAAATGCTGGCTCACCGATTGTTGCTTCCTTATCAGGATATGCGCATTGTTTCGCTGACCGGAAGAGAATGGAACGGTCTGGACAGAGCGTTGATTGAGGGGGAAACATTGATTGGAGTTTTGACAGATCGGGAGAAAACACCAGTTGCCATAGCCCGACGTATGCTGGACTATGGGTATGACAACTATCGGATGTCGATAGGTGAATCGTTAGGCAATGAAGAACAGGAACAAGTGCGGACTTATACATTACAAGAGGCAGAAGAAAATACCTTCCGTTCTCCTAATAATGTGATTTTAAGGCGTACGGAATCCCGTCCCCGCTTTTTCGGCATTCCGGATAAAGAATTTTGTCTGTTGAACGACCGTACGAAAATGATTACCAAAAGGCCGGTGAGATTGCTCACACTCAGCATGCTTGCCTTACGCGAACATTCCTCTTTTTGGGATATAGGATTCTGTACAGGTTCTGTCTCCATAGAGGCGAAATTACAGTTCCCTCACTTGGGGATTACAGCATTTGAGCAACGTGAAGAGGGACGGATGTTGATAGAACAAAATAGTCGCCGGTTCGGTGCACCGGGTATTACTGCCGTAATAGGTGATTTCATGGAAACGGACCTCACTCCCCTTCCCCACCCCGATGCGGTGTTCATTGGAGGACATGGAGGTAAATTGATAGAAATGCTTGAGAAGATTCAGTCCGTATTGCTCCCCAATGGAGTGATTGTGTTCAATTCCGTAAGTGAGGAAAGCGGACGATTATTCAGAGAAGGAATCAGACGAATAGGAAAAGAAATTGTAGAGAGCATACGCATTCAAGTAGATGCGTTCAATGTCATAGAAATAATGAAAGCAAAATGAAAAAGACAGCAATTATATTGGTTTCTGAAACCAGTCTGGCTTTGGCACAAACGATTGCCAAAGAAATGGAAGGTACGGAAATCTATACGAAGAGCCAGCTGGAAGGTTGCACACAGATTCACTCATATAGCCGCTTTGTCCAGGAACATTTCATGGAGTGGAATGCATGGGTATTTATCGGAGCATTAGGAATTTGTGTTCGGAGTATTGCTCCCTGTATCATGAACAAATATACCGATCCGGCTGTATTATCGGTCGACAGTACGGGTCGCTTTGTCATTCCTGTGTTGTCGGGACATATAGGAGGCGCCAACGAGCTGAGCCGGCAGATAGCGGCAGCTGTCGGGGCCGAAGCGGTAATCACGACACAAAGCGACAATACGGATTTGTGGGCATTGGACACTTTAGGGACAAAATATGGTTGGAAGACTACTGTGTCGAGAGGAGAAATGAATCGGTTGATTACTTTGTTCGTCAACAAAAAACCTACTGCGCTTCTATTGGAAACCAAAGATGACGGAACAGCTTATTTGGAACGTAGTTTACCGGAACATGTACGGTTATACACACGTTTCGAGGAGATCCCTCAACAAGAGTTTGCTTTATTGATAGCCGTCACCCCGTTTCATTATCCGACGAGTATTCCGACACTCTGTTACCGTCCGGCCGTGTTGCACATAGGAGTGGGTTGCCAAAAGAACATCTCTCCGGAAGGTATACCGGCTTACATGGAAGCCGAAATGGAAAAAGCAGGACTCTCCCCTCTTTCCGTAGCTTCGGTGGCTTCTATCGAACTGAAAAAAGATGAACCTTTGCTGAAAGCCTTGCATCAACATTGGCCTGAGGCTTCCTTGCAAATTTACACCTCGGAAGCATTACAAGATATTGAAGTACCGCATCCTTCGGAAAAGGTATATGAAACGACCGGAGTATATGGGGTGGCAGAGGCTACAGCTATCAAGAGTGCGGACGGAGGCCGACTGCTAATAGAGAAGCAAAAAGGGATGTTGGCGGAAGGAGAAGCGTTCACTTTTGCCGTGGCATTGGACGTTGTGGCTTCCCGAGTAGGTCATATCGAAATTGTAGGAGCCGGACCAGGTGATCCGGATCTGATATCCGTAAAAGGACGCCGTTTCTTAGAACAGGCCGACTTGATTCTGTATGCGGGGAGCTTAGTACCCCGGGAACTGACTTTCTGCGCAAAAAAGGGAGCATTGATACGTAGTTCGGCCTCCCTGACATTGGAGGAACAGTTTGAACTGATGAAAAAGTTTTATGACCGAGGCCTTTTGGTAGTACGCTTGCATACGGGAGATCCTTGTATTTATGGAGCCATTCAGGAGCAAATGAACTTTTTTGACAAGTATCGAATGAATTACCATATCACACCGGGAATCTCTTCCTTCCAAGCAGCGGCAGCGGCATTGCGTTCCCAGTTTACCATTCCCGAGAAAGTGCAGACCATTATCCTCACACGGGGAGAAGGACGTACGCCCATGCCCGAGAAAGAGAAGCTGCATCTGTTGGCCCGCTCGCAGAGTACGATGTGTATCTTCCTGAGTGCGGCCGTTGTAAAGCAAGTACAGGAAGAACTGCTACAATGCTATCCTCCGGAAACCCCGGTGGCAGTCTGCTATAAGCTGACATGGAAAGATGAACGAATTTATCGGGGAGAACTGAAAGATTTGGCCCGGATAGTGAAAGACAATGGACTAACCCTGACAACCATGATTGTAGTGGGTGAATCCATAGACAATCGCCAAGGGTTATCGCATTTGTATGCACATGAATTCAAACATTTGTTTCGGAAATGATATTAGTATTAGGTGGTACGACTGAAGGGCGTTTAGCTGTCAGTGTGATGGATGAAGCGGGGAAACCTTATTTCTATTCTACCAAAGGAACAGAACAAGAGGTTCCATGTAAGCATGGCGTACGAATTTCCGGTGGATTAGACATACAACAGATGGAAAATTTCTGCCGAGAGCATGCCATTCGTCTGATGGTGGACGCTTCGCATCCGTTTGCTGAAAAGCTGCATCGTACCATTGAAGAGGTTGCTCGAAAACTGCAACTCCCCGTCATTCGATTCGAACGAAAGTATCCCCCTCGTACGCAGGAAGTCATCTGGTGCAAAGATTATGAAGACGCCATGCGCCGTATAGAGGAAGACGGGGTCGAATCGTTACTTATTCTGACCGGAGTACAAACCATCGCCAGACTGAAACCCTATTGGAGCCGTCATCCTTCATGGGCGCGTGTGCTGGATCGGAAAGAGTCTGTCAGGCTTGCCAAGCAAAGCAGCTTTCCTGCCGAACGCCTGCTTTTCTATCACCCGGAGGAAGATGAACAGGAAACTTTTAAAAGATATACTCTTCAGGCTATGTTGACAAAGGAAAGCGGAGAGAGTGGCGGGTTTACAGAAAAAGTAAAAGCGGCCAAAGAATTGGGGATGTCGGTCTATGCGGTAAAACGCCCGGTGTTACCCGCATATACGTCTACTGTGACCGGGAAACATAGTTTGCGAAAAGCAATAGAATCGTTACTTCCGGGCTTTTATGATCTACGTAGTGGTTTCACTACCGGTTCGTGTGCTACGGCAGCGGCCAAGTCAGCCTTATGGACACTGCTGAGTGGAGATGAGTACAAAGAATGCCCTATTCAGTTGCCCGATGGAGAAATAGTAACATTACCGGTGGAGCGAGTGATTTTGCAACCAGACAAGGCAACGGCCATTGTGATAAAAGATGCGGGAGATGACCCGGACGTGACAAACGGTTGCGAAATCGGTGCTACAGTCTCTTTTAACCACTCGGGAGAAATCCGTTTCTTACAAGGCGAAGGAGTAGGAAGAGTTACATTGCCGGGAATCGGCTTGCCAGTCGGCGACCCAGCTATCAATCCCACACCAAGACAAATGATTCGACATGAACTGTCGGCACTCTACCAAGGAGGGCTGGATGTGGAAATCTTTGTACCGAAAGGACGGGAATTGGCACTGCGTACCTTCAATCCTAAATTAGGGATTGTGGAAGGCATTTCCATTATCGGCACCTCCGGAGTGGTGCGTCCTTTTTCATCGGAAGCTTTTGTAGAGGCCATCCGTCTGGAAGTGGAAGTATGTATGGCGGTAGGTGCTCCCCGATTGGTGTTCAACTCCGGCGCCAAAAGTGAACGTTTTGTAAAGCGGGAATATCCGGATTTACCTCCTCAGGCTTTTGTACATTATGGAAATTTCATAGGTGAATCGCTTCAGGTAGCCAATGAGCTGGGGGTGAAAAAGGTAACGATAGGAATCATGTTGGGGAAAGCCGTCAAGCTGGCGGAAGGCTTTCTGGATACGCACAGCAAAAAGACGGTCATGAATAAAGTTTTTCTTCAAAAGCTGGCTCTCGAAACCGGATGCGGAACGCAGACGGTGCAGGCTATAGAGGGAATAACGCTGGCCCGTGAACTGTGGAAAGTTTTGCCGGAAAAGGAACAGAAGCACTTCTTCCCTCTCCTGTTGCGCAAATGTCTGGAACATACCGTTTCACTTCTTCCAAACGGGGAGTTATCCATACTGTTGCTGGATGAGGACGGGAACGTTCCTTACCGTATCATTAATCCAATCAGCCGGAAAGCCATCACTTAAAGTCCTGCCAAGAGATTCAGAAAACCTTATTAAGAGACTCAAAAAATCTTCTTAAGAGAATTTCAGAAAACTCTCTGAGTTTTGAAAAATTCTCTTAAGAAAGTCCGGAGAGATTCTTAAGAGTTTTTTTTCCTCCTCTGGAGGAGGTATAAGTTTGCAACGAAGGCTTCCTCTTCTCTATTTCTTCTAACAAAACTTCAATGCTACGGAGAGTAAGGGAATCTTCTTCAGGCAGATGAAGAATAAAATTGTTTGTCTTGATATGGGTTTCAATGCTGAATGAGGATTCTATATGACGGTCGGCCAAAATCCCATTACGTTGCAAGGCCTTACGAATCATGGCATATTTGTGACCGCAGCCTGACAGGCGCAGTTGATACTTGTATTCATTGTCGATGCGGAACAGTCCGGATTCCATATCGAAACAAATCCCTTTACGTGCAAAGAAGTTACTTAGATTTCCGTTCAAAGACAAATCTTCCGGTGTACCGATAGTGATACCATTACTTTTGTCCATCAGCCATATTTTATCGGCAATTTGCAAAGCTAATTCCAAGTCATGGGTCGACATAAAGATGGTTTTTCCGGTTTCTCTGGAAAGTCGGTGAAGCAGCTGCATGATTTCCACTTTACTTGGAAAATCAAGAAATGCCGTAGGCTCGTCCAAGAAGACAATAGGAGTTTCCTGTGCTAACGCTTTGGCAATCATCGCTTTCTGCCGTTCACCATCGCTCAGGGTCTGTATCATCCGCTTGGAAAGCTCTTCTATCTTTACCTGCTCAATGGAGTGCCTGACGATTTCCTCGTCCTGTCGGCTAAGCTTCCCCCAGAAACCGGTGTAAGGGCTACGCCCCATCCCTACCAGCTCTTCCACATTCATGTTACGGATATCACATTTCTCAGTCAGAACCACTCCAATCACCTTGGCCATCTCTGCATCCGTATAACCGGACAAAGGCTTGCCAAGTATGTCAATCGTCCCTCCCAAAGGAGGCTGAAAGGCGGATAACGTACGCAACAAAGTAGATTTTCCCACTCCGTTGGCTCCAAGAAGGCAAGTCAGTTCTCCGCTGTGAATGGTGGCGCAGAGATGTGACGTCACGACTTTCGGTCCTTTCTTTCCGGTATATCCGGTAGAAAGCTCATGGATATGAATGGTTACAGGTTTCATTATTCGTTGAATTCGCTCTTGCGCTTGTTAAACAATACGGAAACGACCACCGGTGCGCCAACCAGTGCCGTGACGGAATTTACCGGCAAAGCTCCTTCGAAACCAGGCATACGGGCTATCAGATTACATATTAGCGCAATGGAAGCTCCCACGAACAAGGAAGCCGGCATAAGAATCCGATGGTCGGAAGTATGAAAGATACCTCTACATAAGTGGGGCACCGCCAGTCCAAGGAAAATAATGGGTCCGCAGTAAGCGGTGACAATGGCCACTAAAACACCGGAACTAGTAATGACCCATAAACGGGCACGCCGGACATTCAGACCTAAGTTGCGGGCATAGCCATCTCCCAAAAGGAGAAGGTTCAATGTTTTGATAAGCAGGAAAGAAAGGGGTATCAGTATAGCCATAATGCAGATGAACAACACCATCTGATTGCCTGAAACACGGGAGAAACTGCCCAATCCCCAAATAACATAGGCTCGTATATCTTCTTCTACACTGAAAAATTTAAGTACTCCGATGATGGCACTCGCCACATAACCAATCATCACACCGATAATAAGCAATGTGACGTTCCCTTTTACTTTCTGCGATACATATACGATAACGGCCATGATGGAAAGTGATCCAATGATGGCGGCCACGGTGAGGGCAATCTCTCCGAAAAGACCCAACCGACTGAGGGCTACTCCTCCTATGGCACCGGAAAGCAACACGACAAAAGCTACTCCCATACTGGCTCCGGAACTGATCCCCAGTACTGACGGACCTGCCAGAGGATTGCGAAAGACGGTCTGCATTTGTAGTCCGCTGATGGAGAGTCCTGCTCCCGCCACTAAAGCCGTGAGGGCTTGGGGAATACGTGATTTCCAAATTATATTTTGATGTACAAGCGGTTCATCCCCTATTCCCCACAATATGTTCCATACAGAACGCAACGGAATATGTACGGAACCTAATGCCAAGTTCAATAAAAAGAAAACAAAAATGGACGCTATGATACATAGCATGAGTGTACCGTTACGTTTCATCCTCTTATTTTAAAAGTTCGTAATATTTCGGCTGGTAATCCGGGAGAAGTTCCGGATGGAAAGCCTTGACAAAGTCCTCAAGAAGGACTTCCGGTTCCGTCGGCATATTTTCATAATAAGGCTTCTCACGTAAATTGCAATAGATAATCCTTTTTTCCTTATAGGCTTTAAAATCAGTGTATCGCCCATCGCTTTGTTTGACTACTTCATAAGAGTAAGTACCACTATAACTATTTAGCAAACGCCAGAAGTCGGCATTATCGGCTTGACTGTAAACCTTTTCGAAATCAAGTGTCACACCACCCGAACTCGGATTGTCTTTCAGAAAATAATCAGCTCCGGCATCCCTGAACAATTGCGCCAAAAAGCTCTGTCCGCCTACCGCATACCAATTCCCGTTATGCAATTCTCCACTGAATACGACCGGACGCTTCTTTACGTGAGCCGTCAGTTCTTTCAATTCATTATACCGTTTCTCTATATGGACAAAAAGGGAGTCAGCCTTCTTTTCCTCTCCTGTCAGGAGTCCGATAAACTTAATCCATTCAGCTTGTCCGAGCGGAGTCATTTCTTTGTAACCCAAATGGGGAATCAATGGAATCCGCACTTCTGTCAATACATCATAACCACCTCTTTTGAAAGGGGATATTAGAATGATATCCGGATTGAGAGCCATAATGACTTCATTATCGAAATTGCCTTCAATACCGATTTTCCGTGTCTTTCCTTCTTTGAGTTGTTGTTGCATTTGTTGGTTAAAGAGATGACGTGTACTGGTAATTCCTACCACTTTTTCCAATTCTCCCAATTTGATAAAATTGGAAAGCTGCAAGGAGGTCATACAGATAGCACTTTTTATAGGGGTATGGATGACGGTATATTCTTCGGAGATTTGTTTTTCGTCATTTTCTTCTCCGACTAAGGCAAAATGATAGATGGCACCCTGATCACTTTGAGGATCCTGAATAGTAACCAGACAGCCTCCCGGAACGTATTGAATGGAAAAACCTTTGGCATAATCAATGGAAAGGATAGTGTGGGTAGAATCTTTTGGGTTGGTATGATTGTTTGCTGAGGATTGCGAGCGATTGGCATTCGGTTGGCATCCTATAAGGAAAAACATTAGGAGTCCGATAACACTTAATGTATATTTTTTCATGTATGTTTGTGTTTTTAAATTAATGCAAACAAAGGTAACGATATTTCTTGTTTTATTCCCATAAATTCAGCACTTTTGTAGCCTTTTAAAATAAGATAATGTTTCTATGAAATACCCCGTTCTATTTGTTTCGTTGGGTTCGGGTGACCCCGAATTGGTAACGTTGAAATCTCTAAAGGCTCTGCAACGTGCTGACCTTATTTTCTGTCCGGCAACCTTAACCAAAAACGGCACACGCAAATCGCGTTCCGCAGAATTATTAAAGGCTTTGCCGATTGCTTCCCCCCTCTCCTTTTTCACGCTCCCGATGAGCAAAGATCGAGAAGCCGCATGTCACGTATACGATGAAGTATTTATACAGGCTAAAGAGTTGTACGGGCAAGGAAAGCGAGTGGTCATTGTAGTGGAAGGTGATGCAAGTATCTATGCTTCCATCCATTATGTGTTGGACAAGTTAGCAGAAGCGTCCGTACCGGTAGAACAATTACCTGGTATTCCATCGTTTATTGCCGCATCCGGTGCTGCAGCTTTGCATCTCATTCAGCAAGAAGAAAGGTTAGTTGTTATTCCGGGAAACGTCACTTTATCAGAATTGGAGAAGTATTTATCAAGCAACCATGTGTTAGCAATCATGAAACTTTCCCAATGTGCTTCGGTGGTGAAAGAGTATCTTCGTCTTCACCCTAGACATACTTGTTATTACTTTGAAAATGTGGGTACTCCTCAAGCTCTTTACTTACAGTCTCCTCAAGAAATTCGGGAACGGGAAATTCCTTACTTTTCGTTGCTGATTATCAAATAGCGCTGACATCTGCCTATTGCTAAAAAGGGGTCGTCCGAATCGGACAACCCCTCGCAATTAATAATTATATAAATAAGGATATGATTCTTACGAATATCTCTTTTCCTCTATCCGAAAAGGTTGGAAAAATTTTAGAGAATGGTTTTCACTGTTTCCAGCATTCCTTTTTCCTGAATCGAATCAAGGAATCCCTTCACCATATCCGTCAATCCCGGAATTTCATTCAAGTCTTCATGCCAGATAGATTTTTCAGCCAATACACCCTCTGCTACTTTACGAGTACAGCCTGTAGCCCAAAGATCTTTCAGCAGTTGCATGATTTCAGGAGCATCGTTCGGAACGATTTCTGCACCGTCTTCACGTTTTCCACCTTTATAATAAGTGATGATGGCAGCCAAACCTAAAACCAATCCTTTAGGAAGCTCGCCTTTACGCTGCAAGTATGTCTTCAATCCCGGCAAATCGCGAGTCTCAAATTTCGGGAATGAGTTCAGCATGATAGAAGTTACTTGATGATCAACGAATGGGTTGTTGAAACGATCCAATACATCTTTGGCAAATTGTTGTAACTCATCTTTCGGCAAGTTCAGTGTTTCCATCAATTCATGGAACATTACTTTATCAATATATTTGCCTACAACTGGGTGTTGGCATGCTTCGCGTACGATATTGATACCTGACAGGTAAGCTACAGGAGAAAGCACTGTGTGAGGGCCATTCAGCAAGCAGACCTTTCTTTCGTGATAAGGAGCTTCAGACGGAACGAACAATACATTCAAACCGGCTTTGTCCGCAGGGAATTCTGTAGCGATTTCTTTCGGAGCTTCAATTACCCACAAGTGGAATATTTCAGCCTGAACAACCATGTTGTCATCATATTGCAATTTTTCTTTGATGGTTGCAATGTCTTTACGTGGGAATCCCGGAACAATACGGTCAACCAACGTTGCATAAACTCCGCAAGCTTCTTCAAACCATTTTTTAAAGTCTTCACCCAAGTTCCACAACTCTATGTATTGATAGATAGTTTCTTTTAACTTATGTCCATTCAGGAAAATCAATTCGCATGGGAAAATAATCAAACCTTTACTTTTGTCGCCGTTAAATGTTTTGTAACGGTGATAAAGTAACTGAGTCAGTTTTCCAGGATATGAAGAAGCAGGTGCGTCATCAAGTTTACATGTCGGATCAAATGCGATACCGGCTTCTGTAGTGTTAGAAATGACAAAACGCATTTCCGGCTGTTCCGCCAGTTTCATGAATTCCGCATTTTGAGAATAAGGATTCAAAGCACGGCTAATCACATCAATTTTAGTCAAACTGTTAACGGCTTCTCCTTTGTCCAAACCTTGCAGATTGACATGATACAGACAATCCTGGGCATTCAACATATCTACCATACCTTTCTCAATAGGCTGAACTACTACTACACTACTGTTAAAATCAGCTTTTTCATTCATGTTATAGATAATCCAATCTACGAATGCACGAAGGAAATTACCTTCACCAAACTGAATAATTCTTTCAGGACGTTCTGCTTTTGTCGCAGTTTGTTTGTTTAATGGTTTCATTTTTGTAAATTTATTAGTTCATATTATAAGTTATACGATTCAACATAATACAAAATATTTTCTTTGATAATCAAGTCAATGGGCATGTATTTCATCGGCGATATATCCCGTTTGAAAACGATTTTATCAGCCAACACTTTTATCGCACAATATCCTTGCAGTCCGGGGCGCTGACCTATTAACAAGGTAATAATTCCTTTATTTAACAATTCTATGTTCTGAGGCAATAAGTCATATCCTATCAATCTCAGAAACTGAATCTGATTCTCTTCCAAATATTGTCCGACCTCATAAATACGTGAATTAAATGAAATACCCATCTTTACACATGGATGTTCCTTGAAAAATGCGGTTAAAATCTGTTTGTCCTCCTGATCATTTTTATTTCCAAGTTTCACTTCATGAATAGTGATATGATCGCAACTTTCACTTACATATTTCATAAACCCTTCCAATCGGCGTTGCATCTGTATCTCAAACGAATTTTGATTGTATTCGCTGATGAAAAGTACTATTTCCTTATCACGGGCATATTTATTCATGAGAATTTTACCTGCAATATAACCACTTTGAAAGGAATCCTGCCCGATGTACATCATGGCACCGGCATCTTCAATGTTGACGTCTATAAAAATAAAAGGTATTTTTCGTTCGCTTAATTGACCGGTGATTTGTAGCGTCTCTTTTTTAAAATTCGGTGCAATCAATACCGCATCCGGTTTTTTGGTGAGAAGAATAGCTCCTGCCTCACAATACGACTCTATGCTTGAATGATTATAATAAATGTACTCGGTGCGTACATGAAAGGCATTCAGTTCTTCTGCAGCCTGTTCTATCCCCTGTGCCACAAAAGACCAGTAATCATCAGGGGTATATTTAGGAATAAGGCAACAGATTAAATATTTCTTTTTGCCAGCCAAGCCTATGGCAAACATATTGGGGCGATAATGTATCTCTTTCAGGACCTGTTGAACTTTTTTCTTGCTGCTCTCCGACACTTCCCCTCTATTGTGTAATACACGATCTACAGTCCCCGTTGAAACGCCGGCCATGTTTGCTATGTCCTTTATGGTATATTGTTTCTCGTTCATCTTTGGTATATCAAGACTATTTTTAGGTTGTAAATCGTTAAAACAATAAAATATCTAAATTATCGCACAAATATACTAACTTATTTTGCGATACCAAATAAAACATCTAATTTCGTGTTCGATAACAGTTAATAAACGCAAATACAAATAGAGGTTGTCGGAAAGTGTTTTATCAGATTGGAAAAATAGTAACTTTAATATTCATTTTATATATAAAAAACACACATTATGAAGAATTTCATGGATGAAAACTTCTTGCTGGAAACAGGAACCGCGCAGAAGTTATATCACGAACATGCGGCTAAAATGCCGATTATTGATTATCACTGTCATTTGATACCTCAAATGGTGGCTGATGACTATCAGTTTAAGTCTTTGACTGAAATCTGGTTGGGTGGAGACCACTATAAATGGCGTGCAATGCGTACCAACGGAGTGGATGAACGCTATTGTACAGGTAAAGATACTTCTGATTGGGAAAAGTTTGAGAAGTGGGCGGAAACTGTTCCTTATACTTTTCGTAATCCTCTTTATCACTGGACTCATCTTGAACTGAAAACGGCCTTTGGTATCAATAAAATTTTAAACCCAAAGACTGCTCGTGAGATTTATGATGAATGTAATGAGAAATTAAAACAACCGGAGTATTCAGCAAGAGGTATGATGCGCCGTTATCATGTAGAAGTCGTTTGTACCACAGATGATCCGGTCGATTCTTTGGAATATCACATCAAAACCCGTGAAAGCGGATTTGAAATCAAAATGTTGCCGACATGGCGCCCGGATAAAGCGATGGCTGTGGAAGTTCCGGCAGATTTCCGCGTATATATTGAAAAGTTATCGGAAGTTAGCGGTGTGGCTATTTCAAGTTATGCAGATGTATTGACTGCTCTTCGTAAACGTCATGAGTTCTTTGCAGAGCAAGGTTGCAAATTGTCGGATCATGGTATTGAAGAGTTTTATGCTGAAGACTATACAGAAGCTGAAATCAACGCTATATTTAACAAAGTATATGGTGGTAAGGAATTGACGAAAGAGGAGATTTTGAAATATAAGTCAGCCATGTTGATCGACTTTGCCATTATGGATGCTGAAACAAACTGGACTCAACAATTCCATTATGGCGCTATCCGTAACAACAATACGAAAATGTTCAAGTTGTTAGGTCCTGATACCGGATTTGATTCAATCGGTGAATTCACAACGGCTAAAGCTATGGCTAAATTCCTGGACAAGCTGAACACACAGGGTAAATTGGCTAAAACGATTCTTTATAATTTGAATCCATGTGCCAATGAAGTAATCGCCACCATGCTGGGTAACTTCCAAGATGGAACCGTTCCCGGTAAGATTCAGTTCGGATCAGGCTGGTGGTTCCTAGATCAGAAAGACGGTATGGAGAAACAGATGAATGCATTGTCCGTACTTGGTTTGTTAAGCCGCTTTGTAGGTATGCTGACTGATTCTCGTTCATTCCTCTCTTATCCTCGTCATGAATATTTCCGCCGTACTTTATGTAATTTGGTCGGCAAAGATGTAGAGAACGGAGAAATCCCGGTTTCTGAAATGGAACGCGTGAACCAGATGATTGAAGACATTTCTTATAACAATGCGAAAAAATTCTTTCAATTTTAATTGAAAAATGAAGAGGGCTGTCTGATATTTGTTGAAGACAGTCCTCTGTCATATCTAAATTACATGTGGAAGTTTTAAAATAAATAGATGATCATCAGTATCAATCACCTTCAATCCAGAATTTTCCCCTCTATGCACAACAGCTTTAACATTACCGTTGCTTTCTGAAAGATTAATTATTGACTTTATTAAGCCTTCTTCTTGGCAAAACGACGAATGCTCCTGCGTTCCATTGATTTTAATATCAAAACTTTAGGGTTAGTGTTTCTCATTTTAGTTTCAAATATAACTTGAAATCCATCAGTATGACCGGGATTTGAAAATGAGATGTGAGCACCAATAGAAATCAAGGCATGGGCACGCAAAATGTAATACGGGGTAAATGTCCTTACATTGACTTTAAGCTGCAAGGGCAGAGATCCATATAGTAACGAATCCTGCCACTAATAGACTCATATACATGCTGAACATCATCAAATCCTTTGACAACACCATCATTATCAATGCCGAAGAAGAGAATCCCATTTATATAAATTTTTGTTTATTACCTTGTAAAAGAACTCATTTTTATCAAAAGCAAGGCCTCTATTTGACTTTCGCGCATGATATAAGCAAATTTTATCTAAAATCACACTCATGTGCTGCCAAAAGTTGTGATAATTGAGAAAATTTGAGTAACTTTACAACCAGTTCCATGCCGAAGTGCTTTCATCTATGATGATTGCGCGGTTGGGTGGGACTACATACAGACATAAGCGTTTTCTGGACGCTTTGGCTTTGACGCTCTAAGAATCTCGCACGTTCGAACAGTTTGTCAAAAACAAAGCAACGGGAACGCCCTTTGGGATGTTTA
>CANQSM010000051.1 GCA_947626525.1 uncultured Phocaeicola sp.
AAACTCAGCGTCAATGGCCTGCCGTTGTTATGTGACGGGAAAGGCAAGGCGCTACGCACTTCAATGTCTCTGCTTCCATATCACAAACGTTTAGTTTCCAACCAATTGAATCGTTTTAATCCCGCCGCTGTATAGTATGAAGCGGCAGGTTTTCGTAACACGCTGGTTGTCAGTGACAAAGAAGCGCCGGTTTTCAAAATTAGTCGAACAAACGCGGCTTTTTGAAAATTTTAATCACCAACCCTGAAAAAGTTTTGAAACTTAAACGGCTCTATATTAAATCTTTTTGCTACCTTTGCGCCAAGTCTTGCCGCTTCATACTATACAGCGGACATTTTAGTCGAACAGATTTCCTTGTCTTATTCACGAAAATATTTCTCAATGTCCCATCTGTTGTTATTTAGTCGTCAATTATTTCAGCAAGGAGAAAGAAACATTCACTGATATGCGGGTTCGTAGATTACGGAAAGACAAACTCCATGTTCATTTTGCAGATAGTAGAAATCAATATATCTCCATACTGGCATCCTTACCATTTTTGAGATATGGAATACCTGTTGTATCGGGTGCATAGGCTGTAAGCTTGTCGCCGAGAATATCTCCTATAGACGGTACTTTTACATAATTCAGTTCGCCTTCTGTCTTTATAAAACGGCTTTCTACAGGTAAAGTCACGACTTCATTGTAGTGGCAGTCTTCATTCAGAACATCCAGTAAAATGTTCTCTTTTCGGTCTACTCCATCAAGGAAAGCCACTTGATAAAAGAATTTGTCCACCTGTTTTCTATCCGTTGCGAAGGTACGGAAATAAGTGAGATTTTCACCAACTGATGTCAACTAAAAGCAAGAGGCAGTCACGAATATTTTTGCAGCCAAAAGAAAAATAAGCTATGTCATGTATGGACTTCGGCAAATCGATTGGTCTGTTTGGCGAAGCCATCTCTTTTTCCCCTTTGTTCCGACTTTACTTTATTGGGTGTATGTATGAGTACGGGGATAAAGTAAAGTCACTTTTAGGACATGTCGGATTAGGGAAAATTTGGTGGATATTGACAAAATGACGAAAAAGATTTGGTGGAAAATGCAATCCTCTTTGTTTACCTACTTGCATCCACTAAAAAAACATGGTCATACGAAAAGTAATATTTTCCGTAGAAAAATATGTTGAATATACTTTTGTATTAAAATAATAACTATCTTTGTGTCATGAATAATCCATTGCGACAGTTAGGAAATATCCCCGTTACGGCTTCCGTTTTGGAGTCCCTGTTTCCTCATATCAGAGGCGGAAGTCAGAAACTCAGGTTGCTTGAGCGTGACAAACAAATAATACGCCTTAAGAAGGGACTTTATGTGTGCAGTCCTGAAATAACGGGGAAAACCCTTTCGACAGAATTGATAGCCAATCATCTGTATGCCCCATCGTATGTTTCCATGTCATCGGCTCTGCGTTACTATGGACTGATACCAGAAGAGGTTTACACCAAACAGTCCATGACTTTGAAGTATGCCAAGAACTTTGATACACCGTTTGGCAGGTTTGAATATACGCATATATCTAAGGCTGCATTCTCTGTAGGCCTGACAAGCATCAAGAAAGACGGCTATGCATTTGTGATGGCTATGCCGGAAAAGGCTCTGTGCGATTTGATTGCCAATTCTTCAAAAGTGAATTTGCGCTATCTGAAAGATGCCGAAATTTATCTGGAGGAAGATATCCGGATGGAACGGGAAGATTTTATGCAGATGGATGCACGGTTATTTGAAGAATACATTAAGGTTGGCAAAAAAGCCGATTCAATCCGCACCTTACTTAAATTGCTGAAGAAATGAAGAATGAGATTTATGATAATATGCTCTCGGCATACGATGTAGCCACGGAGCAACAGAGGCGGAATGCCATATTTGAAGTAAACCAGCAGGTGATACTTGCCGGACTCTATAATGGCGGCTTCTTCGATGTGGCCGCTTTCTATGGTGGTACCTGCCTCAGAATTTTTCATGGCCTCCAACGCTTCAGTGAGGATATGGATTTTTCCCTCCTGACTCCCGATGACAAGTTTGATTTCACGAAATACTTCCAGCCCATAATAGATGAATTTGCCATTGTCGGTCGTGAGGTAGAGATTAAAAAGAAGGACAAAAAGGGGGTTGGAAAGGTGAAATCCGCTTTCCTGAAAGACAATACGGATGTATATGATGTGTCGTTCCAGACCGATAAATCCATAAAAATCAAAATTGAGGTTGATACCCAGCCTCCGTTGAATTTCAGAACGGAGCAGAAACTGCTTTTACAGCCTCACTCCTTCATGATACGCTGTTTCACCTTGCCGGATTTGTTTGCCGGGAAGATGCACGCATTGGCGTACAGAGGATGGAAAAACAGGGTGAAAGGTCGTGACTGGTATGATTTTGAATGGTATGTCCGGCACAATGTTCCTCTTGGTTTTGCTCATCTTGCAGAGCGTGTCCGCCAGTTCAACAATGAAGAAATCGGGCAGGCGGAGTTCATGGCTCAATTGAAATACAGGTTGGCTTCAGCGAACATCAATCAAGTAAAGAGCGATGTCTTTCCGTTTGTCAGGAATCCCAAGGAACTCGACATCTGGTCAAACGATTATTTTGTCCAGTTGGCGGATATGATGAAGTTTGAATAGTTACTATTAATATTACTGATTATGGCAAAACAGATTTTGATTGGCATTAAGGAGCAGGAATTGAGTGAGATTGCGCACTATCTTATGATATATTTCCCATATAACGAGGAAATGTGCAGCTATACGGATGCATGGATGGGTGAACTGTATGAGAACAAATATCCGCTGGTTGCTAAGGGTATGTGGTTGGGAACAATCAATTTGAAAACACATAAACTGCTGAATTGGAAGCCTGAATATGGGAATCTGTACCTGCAGGCCAAGATATGCGACAGCGGCACGTATTTCCTGCTTGATAAAGACAGGAAAGCGATATGCAAGATTGCCGATTACGTACCAAACGGTCTGATTCCGGATTCGGATGACTGTGGGGACTATATCTGTTTAAGGATCAATAGTAAGCATTGACTCAGATACAGCATATCTATAAAATAGAGCGTCAGTGTGACGAAGCCGGCCTGTCATATGATGAGCGCAGACAGACGCGTCAGGAATTATCCAGGCCAATCATGGAGGCAATGAAGGTCTGGATGGAGACAGAAGGAATGTAAGCATTCGAAGAAATGCATCGGCCGAATCATTTAACGCCAAGGTAAAGGCATTCCGGGCACAGGTCAGAGGCGTGGGGGATATCAAATTCTTCATGTTCAGGCTTGCCACGCAATATGCCTGATACATTATGGATACCAACCTGAAATATCCGCTGCCCCGATAAAATTGGATGAGAAAGTACAGAAAAAACATAATAAAATGGCATTTGAAGGGACTATGATATGTAATCTTCATATGCCATTTTATTTTTAGGAACATTTTCTGAATATCCCTACATAGATCTTAGTGACTTGTTCGACAAATCGAATTTCAAAAATCTCAAAGACCGATTTAATTCTAGTGAACCGAATTTATCTAATTTTTAACTTTGTCCATTTTTAGTAGACAGTAGTGATAAATTCTATAAATTTATTCAACTTTCGGAGCCTCTTCAGGCGGAATTTCAACCACCTCTTCAGCAACAGGCCGTTGATCAAAAGCTTCTGCAGCTGTAGTACTTTTCTTAGAACGACGAGTACGAATTGTTTTTTTAGTAGCTTTCTCTTTAGCCATATTCTCATCGTAGTCAACGAATTCGATGAAGCACATCTCGGCATTATCACTAGGACGATTCCCCAACTTGATAATACGAGTATAACCTCCTGGACGCTCAGCAACCTTTACAGAAATTTCTTTGAATAATTCTGTCACAGCATATTTATCTTGTAAATAACCAAAAACAACACGACGTGAATTAGTTGTGTCGTTCTTTGACTTTGTAATCAAAGGCTCAACAAATTTCTTCAAAGCTTTAGCCTTTGCAACAGTCGTAGTGATTCTTTTGTACTTAATCAAAGAAACAGCCATATTTGACAACATCGCTGCTCTATGAGAAGCAGTACGACCTAAGTGGTTGAATTTTTTATTATGTCTCATTTTTTATTCTTTATCTAATTTATACTTAGAAATATCAGTTCCAAACGACAGATTCAGACTATCGAGTAAATCATCAAGCTCCGTAAGCGACTTCTTACCGAAGTTTCTGAATTTCAACAAATCTGTTTTATTGAATTGAACCAAATCACCTAATGTTTCTACATCTGCAGCCTTCAAACAGTTGAGGGCACGTACAGAGAGATCCATATCTACTAACTTTGTTTTCAACAATTGACGCATATGCAATACTTCCTCATCAAACTCTTCGTTGCCGTCAGCATCTGAATTCTCAAGAGTAATCTTTTCATCAGAGAACAACATAAAGTGATATATAAGAATTTTTGCAGCCTCTTTCAGTGCTTCCTTCGGGTGAATGGAGCCATCCGTAGTAATTTCAAGAATCAGTTTTTCATAATCCGTCTTTTGTTCTACACGGAAATTATCAACCTGATACTTTACATTACGAATTGGAGTGTAAATAGAATCGATAGGAATTACATTAACATCAGTGCAGAATTCACGGTTTTCATCAGCCGGAACATAACCACGTCCCTTGTTAATTGTAAGATCGATTTGCATTGTTGCTTTTGAATCTAAATGGCAAATAACCAATTCAGGATTTAACACTTCAAATCCAGTCAAATACTTACCAATATCACCAGCTTTGAATTCTGTTGCATTCTCAATAGTGATACTTACTTTCTCGTTCTCAAATTCTTCTACTATTTGTCTGAATCTTACTTGCTTCAGATTCAAGATAATGTTGGTGACATCCTCTTTCACTCCTGGTACGGTAGAAAATTCGTGTTCAACACCTTCTATATGGATGGTATTGATAGCAAATCCCTCTAATGAAGATAAAAGAATACGACGCAAAGCATTACCAACGGTAATGCCAAAAGTAGGTTCCAACGGACGGAACTCAAACTTACCATATTGGGAATCCGCCTCCAACATTAATACTTTATCAGGTTTTTGAAATGCTAATATCGCCATGAACTTAATTATTATTTAGAGTACAACTCAACGATCAAATGCTCTTTAATATTCTCAGGAATATCTGTTCTTTCAGGAACATGCAACAATTTACCAACTTTTGTTGTTTCGTCCCACTCTAACCAAGGATATTTGCTATGATTAAATCCTGCAAGTGAATTAGCAATTATTTCCAAAGATTTGGATCTTTCACGCACACCCACAATCTGCCCCGGTTTCACAGAATAAGAAGGAATATTCACAACTTTACCATCCACGGTAATATGTTTATGACCTACAAGTTGACGAGCAGCTGCACGAGTAGAAGCAATACCTAAACGGAATACAATATTATCAAGGCGACACTCCAAATTTTGCAACAAGACCTCACCAGTAATACCATTAACACCTGCGGCTTTCTCGAACATATTACGGAATTGTTTTTCCAATACACCGTAAGTATACTTTGCCTTTTGTTTCTCTGCTAACATGACACCATACTCAGAAGTTTTTCTTCTTCTTGAGTTTCCATGCTGTCCAGGAGGATAATTTCTCTTAGACAAAACTTTATCTGCTCCAAAAATAGCTTCACCAAATTTACGAGCGATTCTTGATTTTGGTCCAGTATATCTAGCCATTTTAAATCTTTATTTAATTGTTTATTAATGAACTTAAATTGTTGCAGCCGCGATTACAGAAAGGAAAATGCAATCCATAAACGAATTCAAGTTTCATTCTAATTGGGTTATCTTTATACTCTTCTTCTCTTAGGAGGACGGCAACCATTATGTGGAAGCGGTGTTACATCGATAATTTCAGTAACTTCTATACCTGCTCCGTGAACCGTTCTGATAGCTGACTCACGTCCGTTACCCGGTCCTTTTACATAAGCTTTCACCTTTCTAAGTCCAAGATCATACGCTACTTTTGCGCAATCTTGTGCAGCCATCTGTGCTGCATAAGGAGTGTTCTTCTTTGAACCTCTAAATCCCATCTTACCTGCAGAAGACCATGAAATAATTTGACCTTCACTATTTGCAAGAGAAACAATAATATTATTGAAAGAAGAATGAACATGCAACTGTCCATTTGCATCAACTTTTACATTTCTCTTTTTAGCTGCGACTGTTTTTTTTGCCATATCAACAATTATTATTTAGTAGCTTTTTTCTTATTTGCAACTGTTTTCTTTCTTCCCTTACGAGTACGTGCATTATTTTTTGTACTTTGACCTCTTACGGGCAAACCAATACGATGACGCACACCACGATAGCAACCGATATCCATTAATCGCTTAATGTTCAATTGAACTTCAGAACGAAGATCACCCTCTACTTTGTATTCAGCACCGATAATTTCACGAATTTTGGCGGTCTGATCATCTGTCCAATCTTTTACTTTCAGATCTCTATCAACACCTGCTTTATCCAAAATTTTAGCTGAACTACTACGACCTATACCATATACGTAGGTCAACGCAATCTCACCTCTTTTGTTTTGAGGTAAATCTACACCAACTATTCTTATAGCCATATACTAAATTATTTTTTTTGCAAAAATAATAAATTATCCTTGACGTTGTTTATACTTAGGATTTTTCTTGTTAATTACATACAAACGGCCATTACGTCTAACGATTTTACATTCCGGCGTACGTTTCTTTAATGATGCTCTTACTTTCATATCTTTCTGTGTATTATTTATATCTAAAAACAATTCTACCTTTAGATAAATCATAAGGAGACATTTCGACCCTTACTTTATCACCTGGTAATATTTTAATGTAATGCATTCTCATTTTGCCTGAGATATGAGCTGTAATCTCATGCCCGTTTTCTAATTCCACGCGAAACATTGCATTAGACAACGCTTCTACTATTACTCCATCTTGCTCTATTGCGGATTGCTTTGCCATATTAAATTGCGTTATCTCCTAAAACCTGTTCTATATACTCAAATGAAGACAATATATCTGCTTTCCCTTGATTAATCGCTATTGTATGCTCAAAGTGAGCAGCACATTTCCCATCACGTGTTCTAACTGTCCATCCATTACGCTCCATATAAATTTGACGATCACCTAATGTAATCATCGGTTCGATAGCAATACACATTCCCTTTTTAAGCAATATTCCATATCCTCTTTTCCCATAATTCGGAACTTGAGGGTCCTCATGCATCTCTTTTCCAATCCCATGCCCTACGAACTCACGTACAACACCAAACGAATTAGTTTCACAGTGCTGTTGTACAGCATATCCAATATCGCCTAAACGCTTACCGTGAACCGCATTTTCAATACCTAAATATAATGCCTCTTTTGTAACCTTTAATAAATTCCGAATTTCTGGAGCTACCTCTCCTACACAAAAAGTATAAGCAGAATCTCCACAAAATCCATTCATATAGGTTCCACAATCAACAGACACAATATCCCCCTCTTTTAAAGGCATATCATTAGGTATTCCATGAACCACCTGATCATTTACAGATGTACATAAGGTTCCAGGAAAAGGGTCCCCATACTGATTAGGAAATCCCTTAAATGTTGGAACTGCACCATTATCTCTAATGAACTCTTCCGCAAGCTGATCCAATTGACAAGTTGTAACACCTGGTTTGATAATCTTAGCAACTTCAGCCAAAGTTTTCCCCACAAGGAGATTACTTTGACGAAGTAGCTCTATCTCATCTTCAGTCTTAAAAAATATCATTGGATATATTATATAAAACTTAATAAGCAGACATATTAGCAGAACGTCCCTTAATTCGTCCGGATTTTAACAACCCATCATAATGTCTCATCAACAAATGACTTTCAACTTGTTGTAAAGTATCCAAGACTACACCTACAAGGATTAATAATGAAGTTCCACCAAAAAACTGTGCAAATTCTGTTTTGACCCCAAATATGCCAGCAAATGCCGGAAGAATTGCAATAATAGCAAGGAAAATAGAACCTGGTAAAGTAATACGAGACATGATCGCATCAATATACTCTGCTGTATTTTTTCCGGGTTTAATACCCGGAATAAAACCATTATTTCGTTTCATATCCTCAGCCATCTGAGTCGGATTTATAGTTATCGCTGTATAGAAATAAGTGAAAACAATAATCAATAAGGCAAAAACCAAATTATAACCAAAACTTGTATGATCAACCAATGCATGAGCGATACCACTTGCATTCTCCGCATTAGAGAATCCAATAAGCGTAATAGGAATAAACATAATTGCTTGAGCAAAAATAATAGGCATCACATTCGCTGCATTCACCTTAAGAGGTATATATTGACGTGCTCCACCATATTGCTTATTGCCAACAATTTTTTTCGCATATTGTACTGGAATTTTACGAGTTCCCTGTACCAACATTATCGCAGCTGCGATAACGAGTAACAAGAATACGATCTCAAATAAGAACATGATAAGACCACCAGCACCTGGAGATGCCATCCTAGACACAACTTCCTGAAATAAGGATTGAGGAAGACGTGCAATAATACCCACTAAAATGATAAAAGAGATACCATTGCCAATTCCTTTATCTGTTATTCTTTCACCCAGCCATAAGATAAACATACTACCAGCAGCCAATATAATGGTTGAAGTAATCATAAACAATGTCCAATCTAATGAAGCATTTAATGAAGGTCCCGCTTGAGCCTTCAAATTAAGCAAATAGGAAGGAGCCTGGAACAACAAAATTGCTATCGTTAAATAGCGAGTATACTGATTAATTTTTCTTCTACCACTCTCACCCTCACGTTGCAACTTTTGAAAATACGGTACAGCAATAGCCAAAAGTTGAATAACAATAGATGCTGAAATGTACGGCATAATTCCTAATGCAAAAATAGAAGCGTTAGAAAAAGCACCACCCGAGAACATATTTAATAAGGCCAAAAGACCTTCACTTGTTTGTTTGTGCAACTGTGACAACAGATTTGGATTAATACCCGGAAGTACAACATAAGAACCAAATCTATATACTGCCACAAACAATACAGTAACGAGGATCCGTTGTCTCAGATCCTCAATCTTCCATATATTCTTTAATGTTTCAACAGATCTTCTCATTGAATCAGAGTTTTACTGCATTACCACCAACAGCTTCAATTGCTGCTACCGCACTTTTAGAAAAAGCATTTGCCTTTACTTCAAGTTTCACGGTCAAATTACCATTTCCCAAAATCTTTACCAACTGATTTGAAGAAACAAATCCAGCAGCTACAAGGTCTTCCAAACCAACTTTGGTCAAGTTTTTAGCCTCCGCCAAAGTCTGTATAGCACTCAAATTAATTGCCTTATATTCTACTCTGTTAATATTCTTAAAACCAGATTTCGGAACACGACGCTGAAGTGGCATCTGACCACCCTCAAAACCAATCTTCTTAGAGTATCCAGATCTTTGTTTTGCTCCTTTATGTCCTCTTGTAGAAGTGCCTCCCAAACCAGAACCAGGACCACGACCAACTCTTTTTCTTGTATGCGTAGAACCTACAGCAGGCTGTAAATTATTTAATTTCATATTGAAAATTAATTTTTATATTAAAAATACATTACTTAATAATGGTAACCAAATGTTTTACCTTCTCTACCATCCCAAGAATTGAAGGAGTTGCTTCTCGTTCAACCACACGGTTCATTTTACGAAGCCCAAGTGCATCAAGGGTTCTTTTCTGATCAATCGGAGCACCAATTCTACTTTTCGTCTGTTTAATCTTAATAGTTGACATAAATCCTCCTTATCCTCTAAATACTTTTTCTATACTCACACCTCTGTTTTGCGCAACCATTCTTGCATCTCTCATCTCGCCTAAGGCCAATATCGTAGCCTTCACTAAATTATGAGGATTTGAAGATCCTTTTGATTTTGCCAAAACGTCAGTAATACCAACACTCTCAAGAACTGCACGCATCGCACCACCAGCAACTACACCAGTACCATGAGATGCAGGCTTAATAAAGACTTCTGCTCCACCAAATTTTGCAGACTGCTCATGAGGAACTGTTCCTTTCAAAACCGGAACTCTAGTCAAGTTCTTCTTTGCAGCTTCTACACCCTTTGCAATAGCAGCTGTTACTTCACCAGCTTTACCAAGTCCCCAACCAATAATACCATCTTCGTTACCTACGACAACGATAGCAGAGAAACTAAAAGTTCTACCACCTTTCGTTACTTTAGTAACACGATTAATAGCAACAAGTCTATCTTTTAATTCGATATCGTTAGTTATCTTAACTCTATTATTAACTGCCATAATCATCAAAATTTAAGTCCACCATTACGAGCAGCATCTGCCACCTCTTTTACTCTCCCATGATACAAGTAACCATTACGGTCAAATACGACAGTCGTAATACCAGCTTCTTGTGATTTCTTAGCGATTAACTCACCAACCTTTGCTGCTTGTTCTTTTTTAGGCATAGTTTCCATTCCCAAAGAAGAAGCTGCAGCCAAAGTTTTTCCAGATAAATCATCAATAACCTGAACATATATCTGCTTATTACTTCTATAGACAGTCATACGTGGACGTTCAGTAGTACCTGAAATCTTATTACGTACTCTATATTTAATCTTGATTCGTCTTTCTAATTTTGTTGTCATGATAATAAATTTTATGTAAATTACTTAGCACCGGCTGATTTACCCGACTTCCTACGAATTTCTTCGCCAACAAACTTAATACCTTTACCTTTATATGGTTCAGGTTTACGGAAAGAACGTATTTTTGAGCAAACTTGACCAAGCAATTGTTTGTCACAAGATTCCAATACAATAAGAGGATTCTTATTTCTTTCTGATTTAGTCTCAACCTTAATTTCTGGAGGCATTTGCATAAAAATGCTATGAGTATATCCTAAAGAAAGCTCGAGAATACTGCCATTATTAGAAGCACGATATCCCACACCAACAAGCTCCAACTCTTTCTTATACCCTATAGATACACCTACAACCATATTATGAATTAATGCACGATACAAACCATGAAATGCATGCTTTTGTTTCGGTTCATCAAGCATCATTTGCTCATTCTCAGACAAAACAATATGATCATTTTCAATAGCCACATTGATAGCCGGATTTACATATTGGCTCATCTCACCTTTTGGTCCTTTTACAATAACCACATTATCTTTATAAGTAACCGTTACTCCATTAGGAATATTTATGGGTAATTTTCCTATTCTTGACATAGATAAATCCTCCTATTTAATAAACGTAGCAAAGGACCTCACCACCTATCTTAAGATTGGCAGCTTCTTTGTCTGTCATTACACCTTTGGATGTTGATATTATAGCAATACCCAACCCATTTATCACTCTCGGCATATCTTTATATCCAGTATACTTACGCATACCAGGAGTAGATATCCTTTCTAATTTCTTTATCGCATTAACTTTATTAACGGGATCATACTTCAAAGCTACTTTAATAGTACCTTGAGGACCATCTTCCACAAACTTATAATTAAGAATGTAGCCTTTTTCAAAAAGGATTTTTGTAATTTCCTTTTTAAGATTAGAGGCAGGAACTTCCACAACTCTATGCTTTGCACCAATTGCGTTCCTCAACCTAGTCAAATAATCTGCTATCGGATCTGTCATATAAATAATTATTAAATTAATCAGGGCTATCCTGACAATATTTAAAAATAAAACTACCAACTTGCTTTCTTTACACCCGGAATAAGACCATTAGAAGCCATTTCCCGGAACTGAATTCTTGAAATTCCAAATTGGCGAATATACCCTTTCGGACGTCCCGTTAATTTACAACGGTTGTGCAAACGAATTGGATTAGAATTCTTAGGAAGAGCTTGCAACTTTTGAGCGGCCTCATAAGCCTCAGCCGGTTCACCTGTATTCACAATTTTCTTCAGCACTGCACGTTTTTCAGCATATTTGGCTACAAGTTTAGCCCTTCTGACTTCACGAGCTTTCATTGATTCTTTTGCCATAACTTAATTTTTTTTTGCGTTTTTAAAAGGTAAACCAAACTCTTTCAACAAAGCATACCCCTCTTCATCAGTGTTTGCAGAAGTTACAAAAGTAATATTCATTCCTAGAATTTTAGTAATACTATCAATATTGATTTCAGGAAAAATAATTTGCTCCTGAATACCTAAAGTATAGTTACCTTTTCCATCAAATTTGCTTTCAATACCTTTAAAGTCACGGATTCGAGGCAAAGCTACACGAACCAGCTTCTCAAGAAATTCATACATTCTTTCACGACGCAAAGTTACCATAACACCAATAGGCATTTTCTTACGTAACTTAAAATTCGCAATATCTTTACGAGAGATCGTAGCAACAGCTTTTTGACCAGTAATAGCTGTCATCTCATTGATAGCAACTTCAATAATCTTCTTATCACCAACAGCCATACCTAAGCCCTGATTGATAACAATTTTCTTAAGTACAGGAACTTGCATTGATGAAGAATATTGAAATTGATCTTTTAATGCAGGAGCAATACGCTCTGCATATTCTTTTTTAAGGCTAGCAGTATTACTCATTATTTAATCTCCTCTCCTGATTTTTTAGAATAACGCACTAAAGTTCTTCCATCAGAACTTAATCTTCTTCCCACACGTGTTGGCTTACCACTCTTAGGATCAAGCACATTCAAATTAGAGATATGTATAGGAGCTTCTTGTTTTACAAGACCTCCTTGAGGGTTCTTTGCACTAGGCTTCGTACTTTTAGAAACCATATTTATACCTTCAACAAGTGCACGATTCTCCTTAACAAGAATTTTTAACACACTACCAGTTTTACCTTTGTCTTCACCAGAATTAACGTAAACTGTATCACCCTTTTTTATATGTAATTTACTCATTACTTAAATCTTTTACAAAATTAAAGTACCTCTGGTGCCAATGACACAACTTTCATGTTTGCAGCACGAAGTTCTCTTGCTACCGGACCGAAAATACGACTACCTCTAATTTCACCTGCATTATTTAATAAAACACAGGCATTATCATCAAAACGGATATAAGATCCGTCAGCACGACGAATCTCTTTCTTAGTACGTACAATCAAAGCCTTAGACACTGCACCTTTTTTAATATCACTTGAAGGGATAACGTTTTTTACCGAAACGACAATTATATCCCCTACAGACGCATAGCGTCTCTTTGTACCGCCTAACACACGAATACAAAGAGCTTCTTTCGCGCCACTGTTATCACATACTGTAAGTCTGGATTCTGCTTGTATCATAATTACTTAGCTCTTTCGATTATTTCTACTAATCTCCATCTCTTAGTTTTGCTCAAAGGGCGAGTTTCCATAATACGAACCGTATCACCAAGATTACATTCGTTCTTTTCGTCATGAGCATGGTATTTTTTCGTTTTACTAACGAATTTACCATAAATAGGATGTTTTTCTTTGAATTTGGCAGCAACAGTAATGGTCTTATCCATCTTGTTACTTACAACAACACCCATTCTTTCTTTTCTTAAATTTCTAGCTTCCATCAGGACCATTATTATTTGTTAAGTTCTCTCTGACGCAATTCTGTCTTCATACGTGCAATCGTTCTACGTAAATTCTTGATCTGTGCAGGATTCTCCAACGGAGAGATAGAATGATTTAAAATCATCTGATTATAATTAGCTATCTCTACATCAATTCTTTCTACCAATTCATTGGTAGCTATTTCTCTAATTTCTGCAATCTTCATAATTAAGCATTTTGATTTTGTGTATCGTAATCACGTCTAACAATAAATTTCGTTGTCACAGGGAGCTTTTGTGCAGCCAAGCGCAAAGCCTCCTTTGCAATTTCATAAGAGACACCTTCAGCTTCTATGATGATTCTACCCGGAGTAACAGGAGCAACAAATCCCTCAGGATTACCCTTACCTTTACCCATACGCACATCAGCTGGCTTACGTGTAATTGGCTTATCCGGAAAAATACGGATCCAAATTTGTCCTTGACGTTGCATATATCTTGTCACAGCAACACGGGCAGCTTCCAACTGTCTACCAGTAATCCATTTCGTTTCCAAAGATTTAATACCAAATGAACCAAAAGCCAATTGATTTCCTCTTTGAGCATTTCCCTTTTGACGGCCTTTCTGCTGTCTTCTGAATTTTGTCTTTTTCGGTTGTAACATATTTCCTAACATTCAAATTCGTTAGCGATTATTTTTTCTTTCTTTTGAAGTTCTTACCTCCATTATTACCACTGCTATTTCCACGGCCGCCCTCTTTGCTCTGTGTAAAGTTCGGAGCAAGTTCTTTCTTGCCATATACCTCACCACGACAAATCCATACTTTAATACCCAATAAACCAACCTTTGTCAAGGCCTCAGCATGACAATAATCGATATCGGCTCTAAATGTGTGCAACGGAGTTCTACCTTCTTTATACATTTCAGAACGTGCCATTTCGGCACCATTTAAACGTCCAGAAATCAAGACTTTAATACCCTCCGCACCACTTCGCATTGTATTTGCAATAGCCATTTTTATAGCGCGACGATAGGCAATTTTACCCTCTACTTGACGTGCAATATTATTTGCAACAATAACAGCATCCAATTCAGGTCTCTTAATCTCAAAGATATTAATCTGAATATCTTTGTCGATAATCTTCTTCAACTCCTCTTTTAACTTATCTACTTCCTGACCACCTTTACCAATGATAATACCTGGACGAGCAGTACAAACAGTAATAGTCACAAGCTTCAACGTACGTTCAATAACAATTCTTGAAACACTAGCCTTAGCAAGTCTCGCATTTAAATATTTACGAATCTTACTATCCTCCAACAAAGCATCACCAAAATCTTTGCCACCGTACCAATTAGAATCCCATCCTCTGATTATTCCCAGACGATTACTTATCGGATTTACTTTTTGTCCCATTACTACTTTTAATTTTGATTATCATTAGTACTCTTAGAATCAACGAACAATGTTACATGATTCGAACGTTTGCGAATTCTGTATCCTCTTCCCCGAGAAGCTGGCCTCATCCGTTTCAACGTAGCTCCGCAATCAACAAAAATTTTTGTCACAAACAATTCACCATCTTCAGCTTTCCGTTCGTTTTTCTGTTCCCAGTTAGCAATAGCAGAGCGCAATAATTTCTCCACTCTTGCAGAAGCCTCCTTAGAAGAAAACTTCAAAACACCAAGTGCTCTATTTACCTCCATACCACGAATCATATCTGTCACAAGACGCATTTTTCGTGGGGAAGTAGGAACATTTCGCAATTTCGCAAAATACATAGTTTTAAGGGCCTCTTTCCTTTTTTCAGCCGATATTTTTTTTCTTGCTCCCATTATTTATTTCACTTTATTATACTAAATAAGAACCTGTTATTTCTTTTTATTACCAGCATGGCCACGGAAAGTACGAGTAGGAGCAAATTCGCCCAACTTGTGTCCGACCATATTTTCTGTAATATAAACAGGAATAAATTTATTTCCGTTATGAACTGCAATTGTATGCCCCACAAAATCAGGCGAAATCATTGAAGCTCTAGCCCAAGTCTTAACAACTGATTTTTTGCCGCTTTCATTCATTGCAACAACTTTGCCTTCAAGTTTCACGTTAATATATGGACCTTTTTTTAATGAACGACTCATAATTTACTCAATTAATCTTATTATTATTTTCTTCTCTCAATAATGTACTTAGAGGATTGTTTCTTAGGAACTCTAGTCTTCAAGCCCTTTGAGTACAATCCCTTGCGTGATCTCGGGTGACCTCCAGAAGCACGTCCTTCACCACCACCCATCGGGTGATCAACCGGGTTCATTACAACACCTCGGTTATGAGGACGACGTCCCAACCAGCGAGAACGTCCAGCCTTACCTGAACTCTCCAATGCATGGTCTGAGTTACCCACACTACCTATTGTAGCTTTACAAGTACTAAGTATTTGTCTCACCTCACCAGAAGGCAATTTAATAACACAATACTTACCTTCACGAGAAGTTAGCTGAGCAAAATTACCAGCAGACCTCACTAAAGCAGCGCCTTGCCCCGGACGTAATTCAATATTGTGAATCACCGTACCAACAGGAATATTCTGAAGAGGAAGAGCATTACCAATCTCAGGCGCCGCCATCTCACCAGACATCAAAGTACTACCTACTTGCAATCCATTAGGAGCAATAATATATCTTTTTTCACCGTCTGCATAAAATAGCAAAGCAATACGAGCCGAACGATTCGGATCATATTCAATAGTCTTCACTACTGCAGGAACACCATCTTTATTTCTTTTAAAATCGACAATTCTAAATTTTCTCTTGTGACCGCCACCAAGGTAACGCATTGTCATCTTACCGACGTTATTGCGCCCACCTGTAGAACGTTTTCCATACACAAGAGATTTCTCTGGCACCGATGCAGTAATCTCTTCAAAAGTACCAATAATCTTATGTCTTTGCCCCGGTGTTGTGGGCCTAAATTTACGTACTGCCATCTTTTATTAAATATTACTATAAAAATCAATAGTATCACCTTCTTTCAAAGTGACGATCGCTTTTTTATAGGCATTTGTTCTACCTTTTATAATCCCAGCTTTAGTATAACGACTTTTATTTTTACCTGAATATCTAATTGTATTTACATCAACAACCGTTACATTATACAAAGCCTCCACTGCACTCTTAATCTCCAACTTATTAGTATCCGGAGACACAACAAATCCGAAACGGTTATTATTTTTCTCGGAAATCGCAGTCATTTTTTCAGTCACCAATGGTCTAATAATAATTCCCATTATTTAAGCCTCCTTTTTGATTAAGACATCATTAATACTTTTAAGCGAACGTTCAGTAATCACAAGAACATCCGCCTCTAATACTTTATAAGTATTAAGAGCAGAAGCAATTATAACATTAGCACGTTCAATATTTCGAGCTGACAAATATACGTTTTTATTAGCTTCAGGCAAAACCAAGAGCAGTTTCCTATCAGAGACTTTAAGACTTTTTACAATTTCTACAAAATCTTTAGTTTTTGGGAAATCAAAAGAGAAGTCCTCTATCACAATAATAGCATTTTCTTGTACCTTATACGATAAAGCAGACTTACGAGCCAAAACCTTCACTTTTTTATTCAACTTAAACCAATAGTCACGCGGTTTCGGTCCAAAGACACGAGCGCCACCCACCAATACCGGAGAGTTGATGTCACCACGACGGGCACCACCACCTTCTTTTTGGCGGCCAAGCTTACGAGTAGAACCACTTATCTCACTTCTTTCTTTCGATTTGTGAGTTCCTTGACGCTGACTAGCCATATACTGCTTTACATCCAAATAAATGGCATGATCGTTGGGTTCAATGCCGAAGATAGATTCATTTAACGCTATCTTTCTTCCAGTCTCTTGACCTTTAATATTATATACGTTAACTTCCATTATTTCTCAATTATTACGATTGAACCTTTGCAACCCGGAACCGAACCCTTAATTAAAAGAAGATTATGTTCTGGAATCACTTTTAATACTTGCAAATTATGAGTAGTTACTCTATCACCCCCCATTTGGCCCCCCATGCGCATTCCTTTAAAAACCTTTGCAGGGTATGAACAAGCACCTATTGAACCCGGTTTACGAGCTCTGTTATGCTGTCCATGAGTAGTTTGTCCTACACCACCAAATCCATGTCTTTTCACAACACCTTGGAATCCTTTACCTTTCGAGGTTCCAATCACATCAACATAAGCTGAATCACTAAATAGTTCAACTGTAATCGTATCACCCAAATTCAGTTCTGTTTCAAAATTTTTGAACTCGGCCAAGTGTCTCTTCGGAGCCACACCAGCTTTCTTAAAGTGTCCCATCAAGGGTTTGGTAGTATTCTTCTCTTTTGCATCTTGAAATCCTACCTGAACAGCTGCATAGCCATCCTTTTCAACACTCTTAATCTGAGTAACTACGCAAGGACCAGCTTCGATAACAGTGCATGGCACATTCTTACCATCAGCACTGAAAACGGATGTCATTCCGATTTTTTTTCCTAATAATCCTGGCATTTCAATTAAATTTTTAATTATACTTTAATTTCAACTTCGACTCCACTAGGCAACTCTAGTTTCATCAATGCATCCACAGTCTTTGCTGTAGAACTATAAATATCAATCAATCGTTTGTATGAAGAAAGCTCAAATTGTTCACGAGATTTCTTATTAACAAAAGTTGAACGATTAACAGTAAAGATTCTTTTGTGAGTTGGGAGAGGAATCGGACCACTCACAATTGCACCTGTTGCTTTTACTGTTCTCACAATCCTTTCAGCAGATTTATCCACCAAATTGTGATCATAAGATTTTAGCTTAATTCTAATCTTTTGACTCATTACTTTTTAGATTATTAAATAATTATTATTAAAAAGGAAGTAAGTTAAGAGTCATTCGCTAACCTATCTTCTATTTTTTACATTACACTAAGTCAGTCCGTCCCTTTACCTCTTCAAGCACAGCTTTCGCTATAGAACTAGATACTTGAGCATGATGCGAATAAGTCATGGATGAAGTTGCACGTCCAGAAGTAATAGTACGCAGAGCAGTAACATAACCAAACATTTCAGCCAACGGTACCATTGCTTTTACAATACGCGCTCCAGAACGGCTAGACTCCATTCCTTCAACCTGCCCACGACGTTTATTTAAGTCCCCAATGACATCACCCATATTTTCTTCAGGAGTAACAACCTCCAACTTCATAATAGGTTCCATTAACACTGGACCGGCTTTCACACAAGCATTTTTATATGCCTGAATAGCACAAATTTCAAAAGACAACTGGTCAGAATCTACAGGGTGGAAAGATCCATCCAATAATGTAACCTTTAAAGAATCCAATGGGAATCCCGCCAACACACCATTTTTCATGGCAGTTAAAAAACCTTTTTGAACTGAAGGAATGAACTCCTTAGGAACGTTACCACCTTTCACCTCATCAACAAACTGAAGTCCACCTTCCTTAAAGTCATCATCAACAGGTCCCACATTTACGATAATATCAGCATATTTACCCCGACCACCAGACTGTTTCTTATATACTTCACGAAGATTTACCGTTTTAGTAATCGCTTCCTTATAATTTACTTGCGGACGTCCTTGGTTACATTCTACCTTAAACTCACGTTTCAAACGATCAATAATAATATCCAAATGCAACTCGCCCATACCAGAAATCACAGTCTGACCAGTTTGTTCATCAGTACGAACCGTAAAGGTCGGATCTTCCTCTGCCAATTTAGCAAGCCCGTTAGACAATTTATCGACATCTTTCTGAGTTTTAGGTTCAACGGCAATACCAATAACAGGCTCCGGAAAATCCATAGATTCCAATACAATCGGAGCTGTTTCGTCACACAAAGTATCTCCAGTACGGATATCCTTAAATCCAACCCCAGCGCCAATATCACCTGCACCAACAACCTCTACCGGGTTCTGCTTATTAGAGTGCATTTGAAACAAACGAGAGACACGTTCTTTCTTTCCTGAACGACTATTATAAACATAAGAACCTGCTTCCACTTTACCCGAATACACACGGAAGAACGTCAAACGCCCCACATACGGGTCTGTAGCAATCTTAAATGCTAAAGCTGACATTTTCTCCTCATCATCCGGTTTACGATCCTCCTCAGCCCCTGTATTAGGATTTGTCCCTATAACATTAGGCGTATCCAACGGAGACGGCAAAAATGCGCACACATAATCTAATAAAGTCTGCACACCCTTATTCTTGAAAGAAGAACCGCAAAGCATGGGGATAATAGCCATCTGAACCGTAGCAGTACGTAATGCACGCAACACTTCCTCTTCGGTAATAGCAGAAGGATTATCAAAATATTTCTCCATCAAAGCATCATCGAATTCAGCTATTTTTTCGAGCATTTTATCTCTCCACTCAGCAGCCTCATCTTGCAGCTCTGCAGGAATTTCTTCCACTACATAATCAGCCCCCATGGTTTCATCGTGCCAATAAATAGCTTTCATCTTAATCAAATCCACCAAACCTTTAAAATTTTCTTCCGCACCGATAGGAATAGTAATAGGACAAGGATTTGCCCCCAACACATCTTTCATCTGACGAATAACCTCATAGAAATCAGCACCCGAACGGTCCATTTTATTCACATAACCAATTCGGGGCACCTTATATTTATCAGCTTGATGCCATACAGTCTCTGATTGCGGTTCAACGCCTCCTACTGCACAATAAGTAGCAACAGCCCCATCTAATACACGAAGAGAACGCTCTACTTCAGCCGTAAAGTCTACGTGCCCCGGAGTATCAATCAAGTTAATTTTATAAGTATTATTATTCCATGCCCAACGAGTCGTGGTAGCCGCCGAAGTAATCGTAATACCACGTTCCTGCTCTTGAGCCATCCAGTCCATCGTCGCTGTACCATCATGTGTCTCACCAATCTTATGAGTCAATCCCGTATAAAACAAAATACGCTCAGAGGTAGTTGTTTTACCAGCATCAATGTGAGCCATAATACCGATGTTACGGGTCAAATGTAAATCACGTTTTGCCATTTTAGCCTTTACCTATTTTAAATTAATACTTGATTAAAATCTGAAATGAGCAAATGCACGGTTAGCTTCTGCCATACGGTGCATATCTTCTTTACGTTTGAAAGCGCCACCCTGCTCATTAAAAGCATCAATAATTTCTGCAGCCAATTTGTCAGCCATAGATTTGCCACCACGCTTACGGGCAAACAAAATTAAATTCTTCATTGAGATTGACTCCTTACGATCTGGACGTATTTCTGTAGGAACTTGAAATGTCGCCCCACCAATACGACGAGATTTCACTTCAACCTGGGGAGTTACATTATCTAATGCCTTTTTCCAGATTTCCAATGGAGTTTTTTCTTCATTAGGAAGCCTAGTCTTCACTGTTTCCAATGCATTATAAAAGATTTCATATGATGTATTTTTCTTTCCGTCATACATCAAATGGTTCACAAATTTAGAAACTTTTTGATCATTAAAGACCGGATCCGGAAGGATCACATGTTTTTTTGGTTTTGCTTTTCTCATTTTATTTGAAAATAATGTTTTGTTTGAGGCTGCATTTTGTTTTCTTCAACATTTCCACCGAAACATTTACTCAACCCTTATAGCTTTCCAACAAACCAAAACGATTTAACTACTTGTTACTTTTTACCTTTCGCCGAAGCCGTCTGTCCTGGTTTCGGACGCTTTGCACCATATTTAGAGCGTCTTTGAGTACGATTAGCAACGCCAGCTGTATCCAAAGTACCACGTACAATATGATAACGCACACCCGGCAAATCTTTTACACGACCACCACGTACCAATACAATTGAGTGTTCTTGTAAATTATGACCCTCTCCAGGAATATAAGAGTTCACTTCCTTTTGGTTAGTCAATTTAACACGAGCGACTTTACGCATTGCTGAATTCGGTTTTTTCGGAGTTGTAGTATACACTCTGACACAAACGCCACGACGCTGAGGACATGAGTTTAATGCCGGAGATTTACTTTTCTCAACCAAAACCTCTCTTCCTTTTCTTACCAATTGTTGAATAGTAGGCATTTTTGTTTGATTTTTAATTATTATATATTGTTTACTAATTTTCTATATTCTTACCCAAACTATATATTTTGGGCTGCAAAGTTACCAATAGAATTTTAATTAGCAATATATTTTTCAAAGAAAATTTGTCTGAATATTATTTTTATATAGTTTCAAATCTCTATAGTCTTAAGAACAGACTTCAAGCCTCCCCCTTCAAAGGAGATATCGGAGGCAAGAGCTCCTCATTGTACAATTGTATGGTATCATATTTAGCCTCATACTTTCTTATATTCTCTTGCAATGCCAGCATTAAACGTTTGGCATGCTCCGGAGCCAAAATTACACGAGACTTAACACTGGCTTTAGGCACTCCTGGCAGCACCCTTACAAAATCAAGTATGACTTCTGAACTCGAATGAGTGATTACCGTAAAGTTTGAATATATACCTTGTGCAACTCCTTCACTCAACTCTATTTGAAATTGAGCATCCATATTCGATTTTTCCATGTTTCTCATTATTATTTAAAATTAATATACCTAAACCGATTCACCCTCTACAAAATTTTCCAAAAACATATTTTCCCCATCAAATACAGCATAAGTAAAATACTGTATCCAATCTCCTAATATTAAAATTCGGGAGGAACAGCTTAACATCAAATCCAATTCTATATGACGATGACCATATATAAAATAATTAATATTAGGATGTCTTTTCAAATATTCTTTGGTATAAAGGACCAAAAACTCTTTATCCTCACCCTTGTAATCAGGTTCTTTTCCATTTTCCCTTTTCAGCCTACTGTGTTTTGCCCAAGCCAACCCCCAATCTACACTCCACCGCGGGTGCAACATAGAGAACAAACGTTGCAGAGTCACACTATGAAAAGCTGCACGCAAAATTTTAAATCTCTTATCAGAATCCCCCAGACCATCCCCATGAGCCAAATAGAATTCCTTTCCATATATCTCACAAGTAAGCGGTTCCCGATGGACAGTCACTCCACATTCTTGTTCTAAATAATCTCCACACCACAAATCATGATTCCCGACAAAAAAATGCACCTCTATTCCACAATCTGTCAATTCCGACAATTTCCCCAAAAAACGTGTGTACCCCTTAGGTACAACCATTTTAAATTCATACCAAAAATCAAACATGTCCCCCAGCAAATAGATAGCTGCCGCCCGTTCCTTTATCTTATCCAGAAAATTAACCAAACGTCTCTCCTGTGTACGAGCATGTTCTATTGCCCGGGACCCTAAATGAGCATCCGATAAAAAATAGACATTTTTCATTTCTGTTTTTATTATAAAAAGCCTAATTCAAGTTTAGCTTCTTCACTCATCATATCTTTATTCCATTCCGGCTCAAACACAAGGTTCACCGTTGCATTTTCCACCCCATCTATCGACTCAATTTTTTGACGTACATCTTCTATTATAAAATCAGCCGCCGGACAATTAGGAGCCGTCAACGTCATATCCAACGATACGTCTCCGTTATCTGCAATATCTACTTTATAAATTAGACCTAAATCATATATATTCACAGGAATCTCCGGATCATAAACGGTTTTCAGCATCTCTATAACGTTTTCTTCCATATCAAACTTTTTCTTTTCCATATAGCTATTGCTTCTTTTAAATATTTTAAAGATAACCCTCATCTGCAAAACTATAATAACGCCCATCCGTTAACACAACATGATCTATCAATGCGATATTCATCACTTCCGCACTTTTCTTCAAACGTTCAGTCAGACGGATGTCCCCACTACTTGGCGTGGCATTTCCAGAAGGATGATTATGACATAAGGCTATGGATGTAGCCCGCTTTATCAAAGCCTCTCTCAAGACACAGCGTATATCCACAGATGTTTCAGTCAAACCACCACCACTAATTTTTACTCGTTCAAGCACTTTCATGGAATGATTCAGCAACAGCAACCAGCATTCTTCAACAGGCAAATCACACATTAAAGGATAAAAATATTGGTAAATATCGCGGGAACAAGTTATTGCATCACGTTCCCTGATATCTCCATCCCGACGTCGTTTTCCCAATTCCGAAGCGGCCAAGATACTAATAGCCTTAGCCTGCCCAATTCCTTTATAACGACAAAGTTCATCCACATCACATTTACCCAATTCACTCAAATTATCGTGATAGTCCTTTAGAATTTTACGCATCAACTCTACTGCTGATTCTTCCGCATTGCCTGAACCTATTAAAATAGCCAACAATTCCGCATTGGAAAGTGCAGCCACTCCATGCAATAGCATTTTCTCCCTCGGTCTGTCTTCTTCAGCCCATTGATTTATACTTAACCGTTCTTTCATTATTTATAGAAATTCTTTTGAAAAGCCGCAAATTCATTTTTTCCTTGCACACAACGTTTCCACCAAGCAGACAAAAAACCGCTTCCGTAACCTATCAATTGAATAAATGCCGCCACCACAGAAAACAATCCTATATACAAACTGGTATTTTGTATCGAAGAATCTATACAGATAAGCAACGAAAACAAAAAAAGCAACCCCAGCCCCACTGGCCAAAACCAAGCAAGACACAGCACTGAAACCACTCCCAACGTAAATATTGCCGGCAACAAATGAACCAATTTTAAAGATTCCGGATATTTTTTATATAAATTAATACGCGCTATGCCCGAATTGTAAACTTGTTTAAAAAATTTTTTCAGACCTGTACGCCGTTTGTGCCATACCCATGCTTCCGGGAACAATCGACATACATACCCACCTCGAAAAATACGGATGCTAAAATCAATATCTTCTCCAAAACGCATCTCAGAGAATCCTCCCAACAATTTATATACATCAGAACGAATCCCCATATTGAAACTACGGGGGTAAAACTTATCCATTTTTTTCTTTCCTCCTCGAATTCCTCCTGTAGTAAAGAAAGAAGTCATCGCATAATTGATTGCTTTCTGTATATCAGAAAAAGATTCGTGAGCACGATCCGGCCCTCCAAAAGCATCCACGGATTCTTTTTGCAATTCCAATTCTATATTTTCCAAATAATCAGCCGGCAAAATACAATCAGAATCCAAAATAATAAGGTAATCTCCCACAGCACGTTCCGCCCCAAAATTACGAGTTAAACCTGGCCCGGAATTTTCCTTATAAAAATAATGTATCGATAACTTGTCTGCATAACGATTCACTACATCTTTACAAGGAAGTGAAGAACCATCCTCCACAACAATAACCTCGAATTCCCGAGATGTTTGCCTTACTAAGCTCCCCAATAATTCATCTACTTCTTCGGGACGGTTATAAACCGGTATGATAAAAGAATATTTCATGCGTATCCATCACTTTATGCTACAAATATAAGAGATTATTTTCAGATAATAATAAAAAAGATCAAGCTTATGGCCAATTTTCAGCCATTCTATCCAGAGCATGACCAGCTTACCTCATCATCGCAACAATTTATACGCACATAGACAACTCTGCAAACACACGAATCACCAGAAAAGATATCATAAATCTGTATAAACAATTCATTTTCAAAATTCGGCATGGCATCTTAAAAGGGTCCGCTGAAAGCCTTTACTGACAGACGTTTCAGAATTGTACACAAACCCTAATCTCATTTGTACGTCAGTTCGGGATAATATTAGAACAATGTTAGTTGTTTGTTGTCCTCAACACAATATCCTTTGATGGCCTCAGG
>CANQSM010000052.1 GCA_947626525.1 uncultured Phocaeicola sp.
GATGCACCTATCTGCATGGACCGTCCAGCGACCGCTGGACGGTGAACGGAGATACAAGAAACAGACAAAACACGTCCATAACCATGGCGATTCATATAGGGTGAGCAACCACTGTTATTTATAACTATGGACGGATATTCTCAAACTCCGAAAGTGAAGCGTAATCAACTATTCAAAAAGCAGCTTGCGGTCTCTCACGATAGCGGGTTCCACCCAATTCTCAGGAACAAACTTCCACTGGTTCATAGGCTGAATACTCACCGTACCACACTGTTCAATATATCGCATCATATAGTAACGCAAATCTTTATCGGTTGCCTTGATAATCCGACTTTTCAACTCTTCCGCAGGAATTCCCGCTCCTTTCGTCAGCAGTTCACCTCCTCCGTTTCCACGATAAGAGTTCACTGCGACCTTATATTCCTTATCCATATCAAATGGAGCTCCATCCGACATACTCAGAATAGTCACCTTCTCTCCTTTCGGTTTGGTTACATCGACTGTATATTGAATACCGGCCGCGGAGTCAAAATTAAAACTGAAATTTTTAAAGCCACTGCGCTGATTGTCATCCCTCGTATCATCCAGCAGCATGATGTGATCGTCCGGAGAGGTCATACGATTCGTCCACAAAGCATACGACATTTCCAAATAGTCTTTAATCTCCTTTCCTGTCATGCGAATTGTATAGAGCATATTCTCATACCGGTACAAATCAAACATATCACACACTCTTACATCTCCCTTCTCAATCCGCGCCCTGAAAGAGAGCGGCGCACAAAAGGAAATATCCGCATCTCCCAACTTTAACTGCAAAGAATGAATGAAATCAATAAAAGCGGAAGAACCGAAATAAGCGTCTTCCGAAGTGATGGTATTTTCGAACGTTCCGATTTTACGGGATACAAAAGACTTTACCGCTTCAAACTGCGGACTGAAACGTTTCATAAACTCTTCGCTTACTCCATACTTTTCCACTTTAGACAAGCATCCGGATATCTCTTTCCGAAGGACTTTCCGTCCCTTCATGGTAAGTTTCACATCCACATTCGCCACGACCAGCCCATTGCTTGCAGGATTGACGATCCACACGGAATCGCCTTGAATATTCTCCACCTTCTTGCAACATTTCCGATGATCATGCCCTATCATCAAGATGTCAAAACCAGGTACTTTCCTGGCAATCTCCTCAGAGGCATCTTCAAGAGATCCATCACCCTGTACCGAATTCAGCCCGGAATGAAATAGTCCTATCACTAAATCCGGCTTCTCTTTCTCATGAATCACTTTTACCCACTTTTCCGCACAGGGCACCATATCCTCAAAATGAAGTCCCGACCATAAATTCTCAGGCAACCAAGTAGGAATCAGAGGAGTAATCATACCTAACACCGCAATCTTCACACCGTCACGTTTCAAAACGACATAAGGTTTCAAGTAAGGCTTCCCTGTTTGGTTATCGATGATGTTCGCTCCCAACACCGGGAACCCGCACTCTCTTATCCAACGATCATACACGGCATGCCCCGCTTCCACATCATGGTTCCCCATATTACCCACATCGCATTGCATATAATTCAGCATATCTGCCGCCAGATGGGTATGTATCGTATCCATAAAGTTATAATAATAAGCTGTCGGCTGCCCTTGGAGGACATCTCCGTTATCCATATAAATCAGACGGTCACCATATATCGCCCTTTTTTTCTGGAGAAAAGCGTGCACACGCGCCAGACTTCCGGCACAATCCGCACCCGATTTAAAATCGTACGGATAGAAATTTCCATGTATATCACTGGTTTCTACAATTTTCAACCGGACCTCTCTGGTTTGCGCGGCAGTTCCGGCACAACTTATCATCCATAACAGTGCAAACGACTTTATAAATACTTTCTTCATCCTATTTTGCCATTGTGTTTTTCTTATCATTCGTATCATACGGAATCGTAAATATAAAACGGGCTCCTTCCTTATAATCCCGGTCTACCCATATCTTTCCATTAAAATTTTCAACAATAAGCTTGCATATAGATAATCCCAAACCTGTGCCCTGCGAATATTCGTTCAGCTTTTCAAAGCGCTCAAAAATCTTGCTCTGCTTCTCCTCAGGTATTCCCATTCCGGTATCGCTTACCATAATCCGCACTTCTTTCCGTGCCTCATCCTTATGCAACGAAAGCGTGACACTTCCTTCCGTGGTAAACTTACCGGCATTCGAAAGCAAATTAATAAGCACCTGCTGCACACGCTGCATGTCTATGTCGACCGTACATTCCGCCAAATCAGAATCAAATATATAATTCAAATTCGAAGGACGGGCAAATTGTGCCGTAGTCAGCGTGTTTTGACATAACTCTACCAAATCACAAGGTTCTACCACAAATTTCGTACGTCCCGATTCCAAACGGGATATGTCCAGTATATCATTAATCAGATTCAACAACAAATCAGAATTCGTTCGGATAATGCCTGCGAAAGTTTCCCGTTCTTCCGGCTCCAGATCGCTGTCGATTATCACTGTCGAGAAACCGACTATGGCATTTAAAGGTGTACGTATCTCATGGCTCATATTTGCCAGAAAAGCCGTCTTCAGCCTGTTGCTTTCTTCAGCCTTATCCTTCGCTTCAATCAAGGCTTCCTGCGACTGTTCCAGCGCATCCTTCAGATGTTTTGTACGAATGAAGAAATAAAAAACCATCAACAGCAACAGCAGCAATACAACAAAGATAATGCAAACAACAGATACCTCATACTTATATTGCTCCATGAAAGTGGGTGTACGGTTTACCAATACGGTATTAGGCGGCAAAGCAATAGAATCCAAGCCTTTACTTTCCAAACATTTTATATCAAACTGATAAACTCCGTCTACCACTTGTAAACCGGACGAAGCCAAATCTTCCTGATTCAAATAGGATATGGCTTGATCTGCCAATTCCTTCCCCAATATATGATAGTTAGGCACATATCCTCCGATGGCCCAATATCCCAATCCTACAGTAGAAAGAGTAAAAACCGGAATCTCCGGATCCGCGCCTTTCAATACATACATGGAATTTTGCATGAAATAACCTTCGTTCTTATCAACCCTCCATGTACCCAAAAGCAGAACTGTCTTCTCCGGTAAACCGGCTATCGCATCCACCATCGAGTACACCGTGTTCTTACGGCCATCCAGACTAATCAGCTCATATTCGGGATATTCTTTCATTTTTTGCCGCACATAGGACAACATTGAAATTCCGCCATAACTGTTATCCGAAAGTAATGCTATATTTTTCGTCTCCGGGTAATAGCGCTTAATAAGCTCTATATTTTTATCCACATCATATTCATAAACATAACCTCCCACCACATGGTAGATGTCTTTCCGATCATATACATCCATGCTTTCCGGATTCCAATCGGAGACCACACATGTGCTGTCCGGCATTTCTACAAAATTACGACTGGCCATACCACCCAGGACCGGAATTCCAGGCAAATCGGCAACATCCTGAGAAAGGTATGCCGCCCAGGCTTCTTGCCCCAACAAGACAATTAATAACGGAGGGACTTTTTCCGAAGTGTATTTCCGCAAAATCGATTTCATCCTCTTTTTCCACAAAGGCGCTTCCACCAAACTCTTACAGTTCATGTTTTCAATAATGACAGTGCCACGTCCTTCTCTGTTCCTGTACTCATCCACGAAAGCGGAAATATTAGCTGAAGTGGAACTGATATCCGGATTATAGGAGCTTATAATAAGAACATTAGCATTACCATAAGAAGAGGCCGGTGTATCTTGAGCAGACACCATAAAAGGAATCATGCATATAAATGTCAACAGCAACCAGCTTTTATCACGGCTCAATTTTAACCACATAAATTATTTAAAACGAGTTTCTCGCAAAGTTAAGAACTTAATTTCATTAATTTGTATAATATCCGGATTTTTTAGTAACAAGGGAATGTATAATCTTATTTAAAAGAATCTGTCAGCGACCAACACGGCATTTTTTTTGTGCTATCCATTAAGGAATAGAAAGGAGACAAAAGTATGGCCTATATTGATTATTACAAGATTCTAGGTGTAGACAAAAACGCTACACAGGATGACATAAAAAAAGCATTCCGGAAGTTGGCACGCAAATATCACCCTGACTTGAATCCGAATGACCCTACAGCTAAGGATAAGTTCCAAAAGATAAACGAAGCAAATGAAGTGTTGAGCGACCCGGAAAAGCGTAAGAAATATGATGAATATGGAGAGAACTGGAAACATGCAGATGAATTTGAGGCACAGAAGAAGGCTTACCAGCAAAACGGAGGAGGTGCTCATTGGTATTCCGCATCCGGAAATGGATTTAACGAAGGCGACTTCTCTCAATTCGGCGGTGGATTCCATAGTGGCAATACAAGCGGTTTCTCCGATTTTTTCGAAGAATTATTCGGAGGCGCAGGCAGAAAAGCACGTGGAGAAGCCGGGTTCAAGGGACAGGATTACAATGCGGAACTACAACTTTCATTAAGGGAAGCCGCACAAACCCATAAGCAGATTTTAAATGTAAACGGCAAGAATGTACGGATAACAGTCCCTGCAGGAGTAGCCAACGGCCAGATAATAAAATTAAAGGGATACGGTGCTCCGGGTATGAACGGAGGGCCCGCAGGTGACTTATACATAACTTTTTTCATTCCGGATGACAACACATTTAAACGGAAAGGAGATGATTTATATGTTACCGCACAGCTCAACCTTTATACAGCCGTATTAGGCGGAGAAGAAACAGTCGACACCCTCAATGGGAAAGTAAAACTGAAAGTAAGACCGGAAACACAAAACGGTACAAAAGTAAGATTAAAAGGGAAAGGGTTTCCTGTATACAAACAGGAGGGACAATTCGGCGATTTGATTGTAACCTATTCCATACAAGTGCCAACAGGGTTGACTGAAAAGCAGAAAGAGCTGTTCCGCGAATTACAAAAGAGTTAGTAACCTTTAAACCATTGAATTATGCAAAACGATTTAATTATAATCAGTGAATACTGTACCAAAAGCCACATAGAGCCTTCGTTTATCAGCCTGCTGGAAGATGACGGTTTAATAGAAATTACAGAGATAGAGGACAAACGGTATATTCCAGTTACCCAGCTATCGGATCTGGAACGGTACGCACGCCTCTATTATGACTTGTCCATCAACATTGCCGGACTGGATGCCATCCATCATCTGTTGAAACGCATGGAACATTTACAGCACGAAGTCAGAATCTTGCAAAATGAATTACGCTTTTACCGGGATATCGAATAAAAAAAGTACTTTTGCAACCGGTAAGAAGCAGGGCGCGACATGAATAGAGAAGAAAAAAGATTTTGGTTTGTTTTTTGCAACGATCAGTTATTAATAGAAAAAACGGAGGAAGGATATAGGGTTCCTTATCAAAAAGAGACTCCCATAAAGGTTCCCGAATGGACACGTATTCACGAACTGGCCCTTTTCGACGGAGAAACTTTTTGTGCATACTCCATAGATAAGCCTGTAACAGAGCATGAGCATTACACAATGATCGGGCTACGCGCTTCTTTCGACCTTCTTCCACGCGCCATGTATTTAATGGCTGGCAAGGCACAAGAGATTATCTTTTGGGATAAAAACAACCGGTATTGTGCGGCATGCGGCATGCCTATGAAGTTTCACACGGCAATCAGCAAGTGCTGTACCGGATGTGGCAAGGAAATCTGGCCTACCGTTTCGACAGCCATTATCGTACTGGTACGAAAAGGAAAAGAAATATTACTGGTACATGCCCGCAACTTTCGTGGTGATTACTACGGTCTGGTAGCGGGATTTGTAGAAACCGGCGAAACACTTGAGGAATGTGTACAACGGGAAGTTCTTGAAGAGACAGGTCTGCGAGTACAGAACATACGTTACTTCGGAAGCCAGCCATGGCCCTACCCCTGCGGACTGATGGTCGGTTTTACCGCCGATTACGAAAGCGGCAATATTCAGTTGCAGACTTCGGAATTAAGTGCCGGTAAGTTTTTCACAAAGGAAAACCTCCCTGATATCCCGGGAAAAATGAGCATGGCCCGCATGCTTATAGATGACTGGTTGAAAAAATATTAGAACATACCATATACACCCCTAAAAAAACGGGATTTATTTGCATACATCCCTGCAAATAAATCCCGTTTATTTTAGTTTCACATCAGCCTCAGATTCCCAATGATTTCTTGATTGCCTCAATCTTCTCCAACGCAGCGGCATTGGCCGATTCATAGCACTTCGGACAGCCCATTTCACCTTTAGCCTCCATATAGAACTTAATCTTCGGTTCTGTTCCTGAAGGACGGACTGAAACTTTCGTACCATCAGCACAGAAATACTGCAATACATTGGAGGTATCCGGCATATCAACGTCCGTTACACGCCCTTCTCCATCTGTTTGCTTCAAGGTCTTATAGTCCTTTGTCAAAACCACCGCTGAACCACCCAGTTCTTTCGGAGGATTAGCGCGGAAGTTCTCCATCATAGCCTTGATTTCATCCGCCCCACTTTTACCGGGTTTCACCACATTGACAGTCATTTCCTTAGAGAATCCGTACTCTACATAAATATTCATCAGTACTTCATACAAAGTCTTGCCTTGATCTTTTGCCCAAGCACAAATCTCGGCCAACAAAGCACAAGCGGAAACCGCATCTTTGTCGCGTACAAAATCTTCCGCCAAGAAACCATAACTTTCCTCACCGCCACCGATATATTGTTTGATACCTTCGTTCAAACGAATCTGACGCGCAATCCATTTGAATCCGGTATAACAGTCATACATCTCGATATGGTTCTTATCGGCAATGGCCTTAATCAATTCGGTAGTCACAATGGTTTTTACAACGAATTCCTTTCCTGTCATCTTACCCATCGCCTTGCGGTTGGTAATGATATAGTAAAGGAACAGCAGGCATGTCTGGTTCCCATTAATCAGCACCCACTCACCTTTGTCATTCTTGCAGGCCATCCCTACACGGTCGGCATCCGGGTCCGATGCCATGACGATATCCGCGTCAATCTCTTTCGCCAATTTGATGGCCAGCGTCAAAGCTTCCGCATTCTCCGGATTCGGAGAAACCACTGTCGGGAAATTCCCGTCCTTCACCATCTGTTCAGGCACACAATGCACATTCTCAAAGCCCCACATCTTCAACGCACGCGGAATCAGCATCATGCCTGTTCCATGAATCGGCGTATAGACAATGCTTAAATCTTTTTGTCTCTTAATCACTTCCGGATCAATCGAAATAGTCTTCACTGCATCCAGATAGAGTTTATCCACATCCTCGCCGATAATCTGAATCAACTCTTTATTGCCATTGAACTTGATATCCGAGGCAGAAGCAATCTTATTCACTTCATCAATAATGCCCGTATCATGCGGGGCCAATACCTGCGCGCCGTCATCCCAATAAGCCTTATACCCGTTATATTCTTTCGGATTATGAGAAGCAGTCAGGATAATACCGCTCTGGCAACCTAAACGACGGATAGCGAATGACATTTCCGGAGTAGGACGCATATCCTCAAAAAGATACACTTTAATGCCATTGGCAGAAAATATATTCGCAGAAATCTCAGCAAACTTGCGGCTGTTATTGCGGCAATCGTGTCCAACAACCACAGAAATCTGTTTCAAATCCTTAAAGTTCTTGTTCAGATAATTGGACAATCCCTGTGTGGCCGCACCTACCGTATAGATGTTCATCCGGTTGGTCCCTACCCCCATGATTCCGCGTAAGCCGCCGGTTCCGAATTCAAGATCCTTGTAAAAGGCTTCTATCAAATCCGTCTTATCCGGATTTTCCAACATGCGCTTTACCTCAGCCTGGGTTTCGGCATCGTACGCAGGAGTCAGCCATTTCTGAGCTTTCTCGGTTACTTCTTTAATCAATTGTTCATTTTCCATATTCGTATTATTTTTTAGATTAAATTCATCAAATTAATTGTCACAAATATAGAGAAAGAGAAAGTTATATCCTAATCCTCCGGCAATTATTTTTTCAAATCTGTTACTTTATAACGATTTCCGGTTTCCTGTATGACTTTCCAATTATAGGCTTCGGGATATCCCGGACGGATAACCGGTGCGCAAAGGCCTGTAGAAGTCCGTTCAAATTTCCCGTCCTTCACCCTTTTCACTACCAAATCATTATACTTCACAATAAGGAACTCGCCCAGTTTTTTCCACCCGTCAAGCATATTCTGAGCTGTTTGCACCGTATAGCTTGTCAAATATTCCTTAGCTTTCCCCGGATTTTCCTTATACATTTCCAATGCTTTGCTTTCTACTTCTTCCTGAGCCGTAAAGAAGCCTTCTTCCGTTTGTTTCTGCACTTCACGCAAATCGTCAATCATCAATCCATAACGAGGATAAATCATATTAGAAACCCAATTGCATACCCAGAACGCAGAATTCCAGGAAAAGGTAACTCCGTCGGCCACGCCCTTGGCATAGCAAGGAGGCACCTCCGTCGTACAACAATATACCGGTGTATAGGCAATCATATTGGCATCGTCCATGCCAAACCAAAGCACCCCGCCCACGACATTAGGCAGGTTGCCACGCATCTGCGAGACGAAGGTAAAGGCTGCCTGCTGGGTGGAGATGGGACGTTCATTAAAATATTCCTGTCCATCCACCTTGAAAGAGAGAGGAGAAGGACGATACGGACTCTGGTAAGCACCGGCTCCCAAGTCTTTCGTCATATCCAGAGGCGTCCCCTCATAATGGTCACGCATATCCTGTTGTATATCCTGCACAGACACCTTTTTATCGGGCTTGACATAAAGTGGCATAGGCTCACTGGTTTCTCCTTTTATATAAGAGAGATATTGGTTCATCTCCGCATTATGGCGGCGATAAAAGCTCCATACACGCGCCTCGCAATAGCGCAGCCCGCCAAAGTCCAAAGGATTATAGGCCTCAGCAAAACTAAAGTCTCTGTTCATCCCGTTGAAATATCCTTTCTCCCGGGCAAAGGAAATCACATCCGGAGAATATATGCAGTTTTCCTTATCATCCATATTGAATTTATGAATGCGCGACTGGTTGGCATGAGCCGCAATACAGTCATCCGGCACCCGGACAGCCACCCATACGGCTCCCCGTACACCCGGACCTTTTCCTATCATTTCCAGAATCCAAGCTTCATTAGGATCGGCTACCGTAAAGCTTTCCCCTTCGCTGTAATACCCGTATTCTTTTACCAAATCGGTCATCACCTGGATAGCCTCACGGGCTGTAGACGAACGCTGCAAAGCAATATAAATAAGACTGCCATAATCTATAATCCCCGTACTGTCGGCCAACTCCTGACGGCCTCCGAAGGTGGTTTCGCCAATCGTTACTTGAAACTCATTGATATTTCCAATCACATTATATGTTTTCGGCACTTGCTTTATCTGTCCCAGATACCTGCCCGTATCCCATTCGTAAATATCCAGCATCTCCCCCTGCTTATGCGTTGCCGCCGGAGAATGATACAAATGTCCGAACGTACCGAACGAGTCGGCGGAGTAAGATACAATCACCGATCCATCGACAGAAGCAGCTTTTCCCACAATCAAATTGGTACAGGCGAAACCCTCAGTTACCCAAGCAGCCAGCAAGGCAACAATCCACATTAGTTTTGTCTTCATACGTATTTTATTTATTGGTTTTTACTCTAAATCCATCCCTCTCTTACCTGAACCAAAGACCAAGGCTTTCAGTCCCTTCCAGGTATCTATTCAAACCGGACGCTCAATAATAAAAGCGATCCTTGACTACGGTCACATTCCCACAAAAATCCGTCACTTCCAGCTCCAGCGTATGATGCTTGCCCGACTCTATCCGCGCCTCTTTCAGTCTGCAGGCCAAACGCCTTTTCAGGTTATAAGTAAACAGTACAAATTTCCCGTCAATCTTTCCTTTATATGAACGGATGCCTGTATGTTTATCCGACAACCGGAAAGCAATCTCTTTCGAGCGTTCCCACATGCGACGGTTTAAAGGTTGCACCTGAGGAGGCACCGTATCGACGGCCACCGTATAAGTAGCCAACTCACGAATCGGAGCCTTCATCCAGCCGTTTTCATACGTACCTCCTACATAATGGAGCGCATTTCCCCACACACTGGCCACATAATATTTTGTCGTATCCGCAACCGGTTCATTGCGTATGCCGATGGAAAGCGGACAGAAAGTATGCAATGGCACCGGCGTATCATGCAACTGGTAGACAAAAGCCACGGCTTCCGAATCGCAGAAAATCTTCGTAGCGACCTCCACATTCTCATACAACATGCCTTTGGGAACAGCCAGTTCCATTCCCGGTTCCTGAATGACATTGGCTTGATCCCAACATAACAAATATTTACCCTGAGATGCATGAGGGGGTATCTCCTGCCGTTTCCCTCTTACAGTAAAACGATAACGCGAAGTATTGCCATAGGCATCTTTCAGCAGATACAAGAACTGATAATCCCGCTCTTCGTCAATGCGGACAATACCTCTGTTTCCTCCGCCTCTCAACATACGGAGACGATTGCCTTCAGGAAGATAAGACTTCATATACCAACTGCGGCTACGCTTGTATTCGTCAAAATCCGTCCACCCGTTTATCGCCCGGTTCTCATCAAACAGGAAACGGTCTACCGTACTGTTAAACACTTCCGTACTGTCTACAAAAAGCGTCACTGAATACACACCGTACATATTAGACGTCTCATTCATATAATCGTACGCCCTGATTCCCAATCCTATCTCCCCCCAAGCACTTACCGGCCTGGACAGAACAGATTCTCCGGAACGGTTTACCAACGTCACGGCATGCTTTTTTGTACTTCCGTCCACCACTCCTTTTCCGGCCTGCGGATAAAACATGACCGAATAAGCCTTCGGGACCCTTGTATCCCTGATGTCCGAAAGATAGAACGGCAACGGGTCTATCGGCTCGTTCGTCTCCGTTATCCGTACCTCCATATGCAAATGCGGACCGCCCGAACTGCCCGTGTTCCCGCTCAAGGCGATGACTTCGCCCTTCTTCACCGGAAAGCGCGAAGCTTCCGGAAAAAGGTTTACCTCAAATGTCTCTCTTGCATACTGTTCTTCCTCCACATATTCCGCTATGGCAGGAGCAAATTCTTTCAAATGCCCGTAAACGGAGGTATACCCGTTCGGATGCGTCACATATAATGCATTGCCGTAGCCTCCGGGAGCAACGGATATACGAGATACATATCCCTCTTCTATACAATGTACAGGCTTCCCTTCCACCCCTTGTGTCTTAAAATCGAGCCCGCCATGAAAATGGTTCGGACGTAATTCTCCAAAATTGCCACTCAGATACAGAGGGAAATCAAACGGCACCCTGAAAGAAGGGTGCGAAACTTCTTGAGCCTGCACAAACAGCCCCCACCCCAATAAAACAGAAAAAAGAAACCCCTTCTTCATTCCTTAACAAGCCTTGAAACTCATATCCAGACCTTTTACCGAATGAGTAAGTGCCCCTACGGAAATGAAATCTACACCACATTCCGCATACTCACGCAAAGTATCAAAAGTGATGCCTCCCGAAGATTCCGTCTCATAACGTCCACCAATCATCTCCACCGCTTTCCTCGTATTTTCCGGAGTAAAGTTATCGAGCATGATACGGTCCACTCCTCCGATATGCAACACTTGTCGCAATTCGTCAAAATTACGCACTTCGATTTCTATCTTCAAGTCTTTCCCTTTTTCCTTGCAATACGTCTTGGCACGTTCGATGGCCTTGTCAATACCTCCTGCGAAATCCACATGATTATCTTTCAGCAGAATCATATCAAACAGACCGATTCGATGATTTACACCGCCTCCGATTTTCACAGCCTGTTTTTCGAGCATGCGCATGCCCGGTGTTGTCTTACGCGTATCAAGCACGCGGGTATGGGTGCCTTCCAGCCGTTTCACATATTTGCGGGTCATCGTGGCAATACCGCTCATGCGCTGCATCACATTCAACATCAAACGCTCCGTTTGCAACAGCGACTGTACTTTTCCTTCTACCACCATGGGTACATCGCCCGGCTTCACTTCCGCGCCGTCCTGCATCAGCACCTGCACCTTCATAGTGGGATCGAAACGATGGAATATTTCTTTCGCAATCTCTACCCCCGCCAGCACGCCGGCTTCCTTTATCAACAATCTGGATTTACCCGTGGCGTCTGTCGGAATACACGATAAAGTGGTATGATCACCATCTCCTATATCTTCCGCGAAAGCGAGGTCTATCAGTCTGTCAATTAATTGATTTACAGTTTCCATTCTTTTAATATTATTCATCCATAAAGTTTGTTGGACAAAAATAAAGGATAAATCCGAGAAAACCTCGCCTATTCCCCGATTTTTGCGCACTTCAAGAAGAATATTCCGCACATTCCCCGATGAAAAAGATGTCCGGGGACACGAATGCCATGGTCCGGAGCGTCTTCTCAAAAACTCCGACAGTTTTCAGAAACTTTCTTAAGAATCTTTCCGAAAACTCCGAGAGTTTTCGGAGACTTTCTTAAGAGTTTTTCCAGGAAAACTCCTTTACTTTGCAACCGTTGAACCATAGAGAATAGAATGAAAAATGAAAACTGTATTACTGGTTGTAGGACGAACCGTAGAATCCCATTATATTGCCGCAATCCGCGACTATGTGGAACGTATCAAACATTTCATCTCATTCGACCTAGAGGTGATTCCGGAACTGAAAAATACCAAGAACCTTTCGGAAGAACAACAGAAAGAGAAAGAAGGGGAATTGATACTGAAATCGTTACAAAACGGCGATGTCGCCGTGTTGCTCGATGAATCTGGAAAAGAGTTCCGCTCGATAGAGTTCGCCGGCTGGATGGAAAAGAAACTGGCAAACGTCAACAAACGTCTGGTTTTCATTATCGGAGGGCCGTATGGCTTTGCTCCCAAAGTATACGATACGGCACACGAGAAGATTTCACTTTCCAAGATGACTTTCTCCCACCAGATGGTACGCCTCATTTTCGTGGAACAACTGTACCGCGCCATGAATATCCTGCACGGCGGGCCTTATCACCATGAGTGACCCGGAAACGTTCCCCGAGCCCGCAAGAAATCATTCGGACCGTACGCTCAACTCCAGAAGTATGGGCAGATGATCACTGTATCCTCCCTGATAACGGACTCCCCAATAGGTACGAAACGGAACGGCTCCTCCGTAACGCTCCTCTTCCATCAGCAGAAAAGGAAACGCAAGGATACGGGCTTGTTCGTAACTCGTACGGAAAGCGGCTTGTTCCGACAGCAACAAGCCGGACACAATCATCTGGTCCAATATACCCCACTTTCCCCGATAACGATAGGTTCCCTCTTTTCTTCGCCCAGCCATCAGATTATATAATCCCCTCTCCTCAACGGTACCAAAAGGAGCCTTGGCTCCTAACACTTCCATGATGGAAGCGTCCGTAGGGTAATCATTAAAATCCCCCGTAAGCAACAGATGGGGACGGACACGCCGCCGCATCACCGAATCGGCCTGTTCCTTCAGGATGGATGCGGTAAAAAATCTGTAAGGCTCACTTTCCTTCTGTCCACCGGAACGGGAAGGCATATGGCAGACGAATACATCCAGTGTATCTCCTGTCACCACCTTTCCGGTTACATGCAGAATATCCCGTGTGGGAGGACGATTTATCTGTGAAGACGGAATGCGTATGCTCCGACTTTCCAACAGTCTGAACGTGCCTGGCTGATAAAGCAAAGCCACATCAATCCCCCGCTGGTCGGGAGAAGAGGTCATGACATATCGATAGCCCGTCTCCCTCAACGGAGAACGACCAATCAAATCCCGGACAACACGGTCGTTTTCCACCTCGCACAAGGCGACCAAATCGGGAACATAATCCTCTCCGGCCGCCACAATCACCCTGGCTATTTTCAATAATTTATCCCAATAACGGAAAGAAGTCCACTTCCTCACCGAACCGGGCATAAATTCCAAGTCATTCTTCAACGTATCATGTTCACAATCGAACAAGTTCTCCACATTATACTCCATCACCCTAAAACGGTTCTGAGAGTATGACTTCATCGGAGAAAAAGAAAGAATGAGTCCGATTACCCAGCCCGAAACACAGATTGCTCCGGAAAGGCCGACTCGTATTTTTTGAAAACAAGCGGGAATCATTATGATACATATAGGTTTTTCAGTGACTCGGATTCACCATGGAGCACTTGTGGAAACAGGAACCTGACAGACTTTCTACTCTTTCACCGGAATATTTTTCAAGATTTCCAATAAATGGTTCCAAAACTTCTCCACAGTGGGAATCAGCATACGCTCATCGGGAGAATGTACGCCACGCAAGGTCGGGCCAAACGAAACCATATCCAATGCCGGATATTTTTCCAGAAACAATCCGCATTCCAAACCGGCGTGAATTGCCTTCACCTTGGGCTCCACTCCAAAAAGTTTCTTATATGTCTCCACGGCAATCTTTAAGATTTCAGAATCCGTATCAGGCTTCCACCCCGGATAGCCTTCACCGACTTCCACCTCCGCACCGGCCAATTCAAAAGCCGACTTGATGGTATCCGACATATCTTTCCTTGCAGAAAGAACAGAGCTGCGCTGACTGCTATCTATCAGAATTTTATTTCCTTCCATCTTGATGGAAGCCAGGTTAGAAGAGGTCTCCACCAATCCCGGAATATCTTGGCTCATGGCAAATACCCCATTATACACGGCATGGACAGCATTCAAAAGCCGAGTCACCGTATCCCGGTCAATAGCCTCGTCACGCGGAGTTTCGGACTGCAATACGAACTTCACATTCTTCTCCGTTACAGCGTATTCCGTTTCCACTTCCGCAGCAAACAGATTCAAATCCACCCGAATTGCCTCTTTCGCATCCATCGGCACGGCACATACGGCATGCGCTTCACGCGGAATGGCATTATGCAGATTCCCCCCTTCTATCGAACAAAGATACATATCATACTTTTCGGCAATCTGGCAGAGGAAACGGTTCAAAACCTTGTTGGCATTCGCACGGCCCTTGTTTATATCGTCTCCCGAGTGACCTCCCGTCAATTTCTCGACCCCCACCTTAAAGAAGAAATAATCCTGAGGAACTGATATGGATTTGTAAGTCATTGTAGCCGATGTCCTGACTCCGCCTGCACAGCCTATGAACAATTCACCTTCATCCTCCGAATCCAGATTCAACAGTATGTCTCCGTTCATAAAGCCGCTCTTCAAAGCGAAAGCACCTGTCAGACCGGTTTCTTCATCCACGGTAAACAGACATTCGATAGGACCGTGTTCCACATCCTCAGCGGCCAAAACGGCCAGCTCCGCAGCCACTCCTATTCCATTGTCGGCTCCCAACGTAGTACCTTTGGCTCTCAACCATTCCCCATCCACAACCGTCTCAATCGGGTCGTTCAGGAAATCATGCTCCACATCACTGTTCTTCTCACATACCATATCAACATGCGATTGCAATACAACAGTCTTACAACGCTCGTATCCCTTTGTAGCCGATTTTTTAATCAGTACATTCCCCACTTCATCCACCCGGGTCTCAAGCTGATGTCTTTTTCCAAACTCTTTCAAATACTCGATAATCTTCTCTTCTCTTTTAGACGGACGTGGCACAGCGCAAATTTCTTTAAAAAATTTGAACACACACGAAGGTTTCAATTCAACAGGTTTACTCATTTGTTTTCCTCCTTTACTTTATAATGTCTTTTTAGCTTTCGGTTTACTAAATTAGGTTAAATCGGGTCTCTTTTACAAAAGCCATTCTTGCAATCGCTTATCTTTGCATCCACAAAAGTAATGGAAATGCTTGAAACAATTCTTATATCTGTGTTAATTGTTGCTATTTGCACAGCACTATTGGCGATTGGCATGCTCTTAAAAAAAAACGGGAAATTTCCTAATACGCATGTAGGCGGAAACAAAGCCATGAGGGAAAGAGGTATAGGATGTGTCCAATCGCAGGACAGGGAAGCCCGTAAGGAAAAACAATGGGAGGTTTCAGAAACAAGCAAGGGAAAAAAATAAAAACTTATAATATCATACCAAATAAAAAAACTTATGAAAAAACAAAATTGGGTTCTAAACGGATTGGTAGCTTTGGCCGTAATCGGATTGTTCTCACAATGCGACGGAAATAAGACAGAAACAAATTCTACCAACAATGCAAGTACAGGAACCGCCGGAACAGCAACAATGAAAATCGCATACGTGGATGTAGACACATTGTTGTCCAAATATGATTTTTGGAACGATTTGAATGAAATGATGATGAGGAAAGAGGAGAACGCCCGCGCTACCTTGAATGAAAGGGCCAAATCATTTGATGCGGAAGCAAAAGAATTCCAACGTAAACTGGAAAATAATGCATTTACCCGTGAAAGAGCAGAACAGGAACAAGCTCGTTTACAGAAAAAGCAAATGGAACTCCAAGAATTGCAAAACAGACTGGCCAACGAGCTGCAACAGGAAAACCAAAAGAACAGCCTTCAGTTGAGGGATTCTATCAACTCTTTCCTAAAAATATACAATAAAGACAAAGGATACAGCCTTATTATCAGCAATACCAGTTTTGACAACTTACTATATGCTGATCCGGCCTACAACATCACTCAAGAAATCATAGACGGATTGAATAAGCGCTACAAACCGGCGACAAATAAATAAGCCGCACACATTTTTGTTCAATTTAGTATTAAAGCAGTACAAAATATGGCTGTAAAAATGGGTAAAATCTTCTGATTTTACCCATTTTTAATTTCAGAATAAGCCATCATCTTTCTCTTCATTTTGCTCTAATCAATAAAACTTATTATATATAACTATGGGCCTAATGGACATTTTAGATGATGATATCATTGCAATGAATTGATATTCTTATCTTTGTAAAGATTGTCATTGATATAGTTAAAAGAAATGCTTTTTTTGTCAAACCTTTGGAGTGCAGTTCTTTTTTTATTATTTTTGCTGAACAAGAGTAGAGACTCTGTACGAATATATTAGAATTTTAAGAGGCGTTATGTCTTCTTCTTGTATGCGAAAAGCGTAGGGAACTTAAAGCATATATAGACAAGAGAAGGTGTAATGGTTTCTACGCATATAGCGTGGGGCTGTTATTCTCACATCTGTCTATAAAGGTTTTCCTACCACCTTCGCATTAAGACGTGGATATACAGTTCCGCGCTTCGTGTTTTTATAAACTTATCTTTTTGGGGGCTGGGGAGATAATAAAATGTGCATTATGATGGAAAATGCGTTATGCCCTAATTGTGGGAAAAGGTTGTTAGTGGACAAGTGCTTAGGTGAAAAAGATGCCGTAATGAAGTGTAAACATTGCGAAAAGACTTTTAATGTTTCTTTCGATGAGAAAACATTTCCCGCTAAGTTCAATTCTTTCAACTGGGGAGCATTCTTGATGGGATGGCTATGGTGCTTCTTCAATGGGGAAGTAGAGACAGGAATTTTGCTAATTTTATTGGGTATTTTTAGTAATGTACGAGTTATTGGATTCATATTTCTTATTCTCTATCTTACCATACTGATTGATTTAGGTAGAAAAGGAAATAAAATAGTCTGGAACCATAAGGAATGGAAGTCGGTGGAAGCATTTAAGAATGCACAAGATAGTTGGCTGAGTGCAGGAATTATTTATTGTATTATTGGGCTGGACTTCCTGTTGATCAACCTAGCAGCTGACAGATTATAGGGATTACAGGTTGTTTTATTATAATATTGCTTTTATAATCAACTTCATTGCGTAGTATAATCTTTAATGTTGTTTAGTCATGAAAATCGAAGAAATTAAACCAAGCCATTATGGCATTAATGAATGCCGGATAGATGATAAAGTAGAAGAGAAAATACCAGAAAAGAAAAAATTAGAAGATGCTGGCAAGAAACAGATAGGCAGTTATTGGTTTCCATTGTCCGAAGGCTACAAAAGATTGTCATTTGTGTTATGGATTGTATCATCAACAATCGTGGCAGGAGTAACAACAGAGTGGGATAGTGATGATTTCGTAGGTGTTTTCTTCTTTATTATTAGTGTGGAATTTGTATCATACTTAGCCATAATTTGGGTGTATCAAGGTTTTAAAGAAGCAAATGATGAAAAAAAGATATAATATCTTGTTAGTTGTCGATATAAGTTGCATCCTTATTTTGTTGTATTTGGTGGCAAAAGGAAGTAATGACTCAACGAACGAACAGGCGGTGCAACCTTTGGAAATGTTTGACTATATAGTTCCTCCTGCGGATTGGACAAAGTATATGATAGAAGATGATTTTTATATTAGTGTGTCTCCTACTGTAGAATTGAGAAAAAGTGATGATATATATACTCAAGAGATTAAAGATATTGAATGGTATGGGTATAAATTGAACACTTCTACTCCTGTCTTTCAGCAAAAAGAGCTGGCGGTGATGGATTCTACGGCATTCCAAACATATTGCCGGATAATATTGGATGTCAAGAGAGGAAATCCGGGAAATTTTATTTGAGGCCTTCCGAATGCGTAGATCTTACAGAAGAGGAAATTCGCATTTTGCAGGAGAGTGTCATAGGCCCTTATGTGGGGTTTAAAGTTGTCACCGAGCCGACTGTGCGTTGGGTAAAAATAGAAAATATATTTGGGATTAGGGTGGAATATATACGGGAAGGACTCGATCGTAATTATACCCATGTGTCTCACTACTGTTTCTTTAACGATAATAGAATGGCACTAGTGACATTGTCATATAGGCTGAAAGATGCTCGTTTGTGGAAGACAGATTTTAGTAATGTGATTAGGACATTTAAATGGAAGATTTAAAAAGATAAAAGATTATGGAACAGAAAAATATAATACGTAGGTCATTGGGTTTTATGATAGATAAGTTGGTAGTGCTTGGTATCTTCTTCATTTTCTATATACTCTTGATATATTTCGGCCCGCTTTTGAGTTTGGGGAGTTACTATGCTTTGTTAGGGGAGAAACCTTCGTCTTACAAATTCTATGATAAAAGCATGGCAGTGAATGAATTATACGGTAACGACGCTATTTCTTTTGATCTCAAAAAATGGAAGCGGGATTTTGATGAGGTGGAGAGCCAACCGGAGCTTATCGAACCATTTAAAGGAAAGACCCTTAACCGAGATTTATTGATAACCGGATTTTTGGTAATAGTGACTGTTAATTATTACTTGCTTTGTGAGTGGCTTTTGAGTGCTTCATTAGGGAAAACTCTATGCGGATTGAGGGTTGTTTCGGAAAATAAAATGAGTATATCGCCGGGGAAAGTATTAGAGCGCAACCTAGTACTTTTGTTGTTTATAGTGATTACAGTGACGTTTCGTTTTGTTTTTGACATCAGTTATTGTTTGACTATTACTCTGTTCTAGCTACTCATAGATTTCACTGTTTTTATAAATGGAAGATCCGTGATAGACATCGTAACTGGAACAAGGGTTTTGAAGCGTTGATGAATTATCGTTTATGAGAAACGAACAAGCTGACAAAACTCTGTATGCGGTAGTATCAGCATGTTTGTGTTTTTAGGAAATCGAGGTTATTACAACGGGGCCGCCTTCTCCGTCTTCAGTCTCTTCTGGTAAAGGACCGGAAGATGTTTCGACCTTTGTTTTGGGATACTCAATGTCCCATAAATAAAAATGTCCCGCTGGATACGCTAATCTTACGGGAAGCAAGCGGGATTTGTTGATGTAAAAGTAAGCCATTATTTTCAATCTTACAAGAGCTAAATAGTCACTCCCTTAAAAAGCCCATTCCTGTGAGATATTGTTCTCACACAATATCTCGCAGATCTTTTGAAGCATACACCAAAGAGCTTCCATGGCTCTATTGAAGTTCTATTTTGTTAGCCAATTGGTAAAGTGGGTGCAATTGCTTCAGCATGTCAGATAGGTTGCTGAATAAGGAAGGGCTATTATTCGTATTTTTAATCATAAAATCTGCAAGTTTCTTAACCTAATGATAAGAAAACTTGCAGATTTATCAAAGATTTCTATAAATTAAATCACTGAATACCAGCAGATATATATTCTCATAGGGCGACTATTTATAGTTGACCCAATAGAAATAAGAAACCGATCAACAATATAAATATTCAATACTTTTTTGCGCCGGCTGTTCGGAACTTCGCAGGAGACATGCCGATATGCTTCACACAGAAACGGCTAAAATAACTCAAAGATGAAAATTTCATTTCATCGGCAATCTGAGAAACAGACATAGTGTTGTCTTTAAGATATGCCAGCGCTATCGCCGTAGCCGCACTGTTGATATGGGTTGAAACGCTTATTCCTGTCACACGCTTTATCGTGTCTGACAGATACTTCGGAGTCACATTGAGCTGATCCGCATAGTGAGATACCTCTCTTTGAGTCTTAGGTCTCCCTCCTTCTATCAGCGTAAAGAACCGAGTGGTGATATAGCCAATCCGGTCTGTGGTCAGAATACTGTCGTTTGTTTTGGCATGAAAGTCAAACAAGTCATATACCATCGTCTGCAACAGGCTTCTCATCAGTTCCTGATAGAAACGATGGTCAGTGTTGTCGATTCGATTTTTGATATTGGCAAGGTCAGTTCTGAAGCGTGCCGCATCTATATCTGACACTGTTATTATTGGGTTGTTAAACAGGCTCACCCTTCCCTGAATAGCATAATTGTTGGCAGGCAGAAGATTATGAAGGATTTTATCGGGTGCGGCAATGTATTCGCACCGAAAATCATCATCAGACCGTATTTCAGTAACTAACCGAGGATGGGAGATTACAGCAATGTCATTTTTAGACATCTTGAAGATACGACCGTTATATAAGAAAGTTCCTGTACCTTCGGTGCATATCGAATGCACTACACAACCATTGAATGCCGGAGAGTTAACAAGGCTGAACTCCTCGGAGAACACGATCAATTCATAAAGATGCTTTTCCATGATACAAAGTTGATATATTTCGTAAAATTGTGCAAGTTTTAGCGGAATATTAACAAGTTACATAAGAGTAAAACACTGTAATTTTGCATTAAAATAAAGTTTCATAATATGGATAAAAAATATACAATAATTGATTATAACGCTATCTCGAAAGAAGATGCAGCGAAAGATGTCTATAATAACCAACTTTGTTTCAAGTTGAACCATACCATGCCCCACACTCCCGAATACGATGCATTGGTGCGTGAACTCTTCAGTGAATTTGGTGAAGGCTCAAAAATTATGCCGATGATAAATGTGGTTCGTGGAAAGGAGGTAAAAATCGGTCGTAACTGTTCAATACTGAACAATGTCCTCTTTATGGCAGCCGGTGGTATTACAATCGGTGATGGAGCCATGATTGCGGCTAATGCGCAGTTGATTACCAATAACCACGATGAGCACAAGCGATGGATCTTAACTTGCGCCCCAATAGAAATCAAGCGCAACGCTTGGATCGGTGCCGGTGCAACAATATTACCCGGCGTCACCATTGGAGAGAATGCCATCGTGGCAGCAAGTGCAGTCGTTACCAAGGATGTGCCAGACAATGCAGTGGTGGCAGGTGTGCCCGCCAAAGTTATCAAATACATTGACTAAAATTAAATATTATCATTATAAGTATGGAGAATATAGATTTATCAATGATCAAATCCCCGGCTGACATCCGCCAAATGTATGAAAAGCAGCTGAAAGACCTTGCAGTGGCTATGCGCAAGGCTCTTCTTGAAAAGTTATCAGCCCACGGTGGTCATGTTGGCCCGAACCTTGGAATGATAGAGGCAATCATTGCACTTCATTATGTCTTTAATACTCCCGAAGACAAAATAGTATTTGATGTCTCTCATCAGACCTATCCTCATAAGATGCTGACCGGTCGTATGCAAGCGTTTACCGATCCTGCACATTATGATGACGTAACCGGGTACACCAACCCGCAGGAAAGCGACTATGACCTTTTCTCGCTCGGTCACACTTCTTCGGCTGTTTCTTTAGCGTCCGGACTTGCCAAAGCCCGCGATCTCAAAGGAAGTAAGGAAAATGTAATAGCGGTTATCGGCGATGGTTCACTCAGTGGAGGCGTGGCTTTCGAAGGTCTTGACTACGGTGCAACCCTAGGTACAAACTTCATTGTTATTGTCAATGACAATGACATGAGTATCGCAGAAAACCATGGTGGCATTTATGCTGACTTACGCCTGCTCCGCAACACCAATGGAACAGCTGACAATAACCTTTTCCGGGCAATGGGATTTGCCTATCGGTATGTTCATTATGGCAACGATATTCCCAGTCTTATCAATATGTTCCGTTCAATCAAGGATATCAACTATCCGGTAGTGGTACATATTAACACTATGAAAGGTATGGGACTCCCTGTTGCTGAAGCCGATAAGGAAAAATTCCATTTCTCAGCTCCGTTTGATCTCAAGACTGGAGAACCTTATTCTTCATCTGATACTCCGGAAGGATATGATGACTTGTTCGCCAATCAGGTGCTCGCCCGGATGAAGGAGGTGCCCGAACTCGTAATAATCAACGCAGGAACACCCGGTGCAATAGGTTTTAGTCCTGAACGTCGCAAAGAAGCAGGCTCTCAATTTGTGGACGTCGGTATTGCCGAGCAACAGGCGGTTGCTATGGCAAGCGGTCTCGCAAAGGGAGGGGCACGTCCGATCGTGGCACTTGCAAGTACTTTCCTACAGCGGGCATATGACCAGTTCAGTCAGGACATTGCCCTTAATCACCAGCCGGCAACTTTCGTTGTATTCTATGGCTCTATTTTCGGTATCAATGACGAGACTCATCTTGGATTCTTTGATTTGGGATTGCTCTCCAATATTCCCGACCTGCTCGTATTGACTCCGACATGTAGGGAGGAATTTTTGGCTATGCTCCGTTGGTCGGAAGACCAACGCAGGAAACCTGTTGTTATCCGTGTTCCGGGCGGAGCAGTGCGTTCAGACTCTAAAATCACTATCCTTGATGACTATTCCTGCCCCTCGTATGAAATAGTCAGAAAAGGCTTGCGAATAGCCCTTATAGGTGTGGGTACATTCCTGCCTGTAATGCAACAGGCGGCTGAGAACCTCTCAATGAAAGGCTTTGACCCTATGGTGATAAACCCACGTGAGGTCTCAACGCTCGATACTGCCTGTCTCGACTCTATAAAAGATTTCGATCTGGTCATTACAGCCGAGGATGGCATTATTGATGGTGGATTCGGACAGAAAATAGCATCTTATTTTGGTGATACCGCTGTCAATGTAATCAATTTGGGTCTACCAAAAGAGTTCCTGAACAGATATAGTGCCATCGAACTCCAACGTGAATGCAATCTCAATCCTGACGGCATTGCTGATATAGTTATGTCAGCTCTGAAATAATTAAACGAACATAGGGTAATTGTCTACTGCAAGACAATTTCCTGTTATACACAGAAAATATGAAATTTTTATTATCAATAATCCTCTCATGCTCACTGATATTGGGTGTGTCATGTACGGGGAAAACAACATCATCAAATATTGATGCTAAGACGTCCGAGGATTCTATCCCGACTGTCTATTACATCAAAGACATTACTCCCGAAAATCTGGTAAAAGTCTATGAAGCACTTGGACGGAAAGCGGAAGGTAAGAAATCGGAATCAAGATCTCCACAGGAGAATCGAATAAGTCCAATCATCTTGACACCGCTCTGATAGCTGATCTCGTAAGGGTTGTAAACGGTAACATTTATAGAATGTAATACAGCATACGCAGGTAACCGCAATACAACTGAAGCACATATCAAAGCTACAAGAGGAAAATGTTGCAAATCGTCTTTCAGCGTTAAGAAAAAGATTCTCGGAATGGATGCGCTTTCCCATTGTTACGCATCCACTCCAATACGCCCACTCTTAACCGAATAATATCCTATATCTTTCTAATTTTCAGTTCTAAATTCTTCTTCATGACATTACCTCCACCCCATGAACATACGTGCAGTTTCCGCATCGTGGTGGTCGAAGAAAAGGCTTTTGCCGGTGTCAAGTGTGGCGATAGTTGCCATATCCCCGTCTGAGAGCGAAAAGTCGAAAATGTCGAGATTCTGCCGCATTCGTTCGATGTGCGTCGATTTGGGAATAATGATTACGCCGCGCTGGATGAGCCAACGCAAGGCGACTTGCGCCACGCTCTTTCCGTACTTGTGCCCTATTTCGGCCAGCATCGGATTCGTGAAGAAGTTGTTGCGACCCTCGGCGAACGGTGCCCACGACATGATGTGCGTGCCGAACTCCTCCATGATCCGCTGCGCTTCTATCTGCTGGTTGAAGACATGGGTCTCCACCTGATTGACCGCCGGAACGATTTCCATATTACTGGCAATGTCAATAAAGTGGTCGGGATAGAAATTACTTACGCCGATAGCGCGGAGCTTGCCCTCCTTGTACGCCTCTTCCAATGCGCGATACGCACCGTAGCGATCGCAGAAAGGCTGGTGCAGCAGCATCAGGTCGATGTAGTCGGTCTGCAACTTGCGCAGGCTTTCGTCAATCGATGCTTTCGCCTTTTCGTAACCATAGTTGGAAATCCATACTTTCGACACAAGGAAGATTTCCTTGCGGTCGATGCCGCTTTTGCGGACAGCATTGCCCACTCCTTCTTCGTTGTGATAAGCTTGAGCCGTATCAATCATACGATAGCCCACGCTGAGGGCATCACTTACATAGCGCTCGCACTCGGCGGGCGAAACCTGATAGACACCGTAGCCCATCTGGGGCATTTCGGTACCGTTGTTTAATGTTACTGTATTCATTGTCTTATCCATTTTTTGATTTCTTCTGATTTAGCAGGTAATCGAAGTCCTTTTCTGATATTCAGAGAAGGGTAGCCTTTTTTCAGTGTAGCATCGGCTTCCGACATAGGGCTTTCGTAAGAGGTGCAGAAAGGAAATATGACCTTATCTTTCAATTGTTCACCGTAATTGTCGAGGAAAGTACGGATTACTGCCGGTTCTTCATGCCACCAAATCGGGGAACCGACAAATACCGTATCAATCTTTGCAAAATCAATGTCAATCGGTTTAATTGCCGGACGAAGCAACTGATTGAGATGTTCCTGCGTGCAACGGGACTGCTTGTTTACCCAATTGACATCTTCCGACGAATAGGGTTGTTCCGGAAGGAGCCTTATCATTTTGGCTCCTGTTACTTCTGCGACCTGCTTGGCTGCTAGTTCGGTATTGCCGGAGTGTGTGAAATATACGATTAC
>CANQSM010000053.1 GCA_947626525.1 uncultured Phocaeicola sp.
GGGTTCTTTGTAAAGTTACAAAATATCTATCATATTGGCAAATAATTAGTTGACTAAATTCTGAATATCCCTATTTATAGCCGGAGTAATATTCGTCCTATGGGGTATCGGAAAAACAATTGCCCATGCCACTTATACAAAAGGTATCTGGTTTGCAGGAACAGGGTCAATCTTTACCGTATTAGCTCTCCTATTGACCGCCGGATACAACCATACATCATACTATCCGTCCACTGCCGACTTACAGAGTTCGTTGACTTTAGCCAACAGTTGTTCCAGCGAATTCACCTTAAAGACCATGGCTTACGTATCCATTCTAGTGCCATTCGTTTTAGCTTATATTGTTTATGCATGGAGGGCGATAGATAACAAACAAATTGATACAAAAGAATTGAAGGAAGACGGGCATGCTTACTAAAGCCCGTCTCTGATGCAACAATGACAAATACAGTTTCATCACAAAAAGCAAAAAGAGAAATTTCTAAATTGAAATTTCTCTTTTTGCCAGGTGACTAGTGGGACTCGAACCCACGATATTCAGAACCGGAAGCTAAGAGTATGGCTTTTTTAATAATACGCATTTCATTCACGTAATCTTTTTGTTATTGCATCAAACTATCACTTCGATTTTCAGCTTGCCGCCAAGTCCACGCTCCACAACATCATACAGTGTTTTCAATGTCATGTTTTCTCCATCGTTTTCCACTTTTGAAATGAAGGTGCGTTTCTTGTCTATCCTATTGGCAAGTTCGACTTGTGTCATTTCCTTTTTCTCCCTTGCGTTCCGTATCTTGAACCCGATGCGTAATGCTTTAAGTTCCCTTTCTATCCGGTCTCGTTCCGGTGTGCCTACTTGACCGTAATAGTCATCTTTGATTTGGTCTAATGTTCTCGTATTCATTTGTTTGTCTCCTTTCTTTTCTCTTCATAATATTCATTCATCAATCTTACAGCCCGATTTATTTCCGTTGGCGGTGTTTTCTGTGTCTTTTTCTGAAAGCCCGTCAATAAGATTACGAACTTGTTGCCATCGAAGAAACAGAAAATACGGAATATGTTGCTGCCAAACTGAATACGGACCTCAAAAAGCCCGTTTGTACCGTCAATGTACTTCAAGTACGTTGCAGGAATCCGTTCTACTTGTTCGATGATGTCAATATCTTAATAATCTTGTCCCGAACCTTTTGCGGCTGGGCATTGAAGAAATCATCGAAATACTCTTTGTATGTTATAACTTCTCTTGCTTTCACATTGCAAAGGTAATTTATAAATTACATATTTACAAGTGTGGATGAGATGAAAATCACTTAATGCTAAAACTATACTAAAACGAATTTCGTTTACTTGTAACTTCTAAATCCTACTTTTAAAAAGGTTCTCTAAGACATATTTCCTTAATGGTTTCTCTAAGAAACTTGTATTCAACAAAAAAGAGAAATTTCAATTTAGAAATTTCTCTTTTTGCCGGGTGACTAGTGGGACTCGAACCCACGACATTCAGAACCACAATCTGACGCTCTAACCAACTGAACTATAGTCACCATATTGACTTATTTTTCAAAAGCGATGCAAAGATAGATATTTTCTTTAATATTGCAAACTTTCAGATGAAATTATTAAAAAAAACGTGAGTCCGGGATAAGCAAATAAGAGAAAGGAATAGGCAATCACAGAATCATTCTATAACCTTAAGTCTGACAAACAGCAACTTACAAATACGAAGTTCTATGATTACCCAGACAAGATTAGGAATATCTTCTGTATGGTAGATGAATTCAGCAAGAAATCCGATATGGAAAAATCATCGGTCTCACCCTTTTTATTTCGACAGACTCAACGTGCCCGCCTTGTCAATCGAAATATTCATTCCCGTCTTTGTCAATTTTGCCGCTCTTGCCGCTTAATTCCACCATTGCCAAGCCTTCGCGAAAAGACCATACCCAATCATATTTCTCCGAGAGTATTTCACTTAAATCCCGATTCATATTCTTCAAAATTTTTAATTTTATTTCTTAACTTTCTATTCCGTGCATCGTACAAGCCGCATGCTCTGCGTCCATTTCATGGAGTACTGCAAATATACCGCATTTCTCCAATAGCAACAGCGTGCGAACTGTTTTTTCCAGTGGCTTCTCAGGAAAGGAAAAACTCTTAAGAAGCTCCGCCGAAACTCCCGGAGTTTTCCGAAACTTTCTTAAGAATCTTTCCGGAAACTCCGACAGTTTTTCCACTCCTTTCCCATATCCGTGAAGAGTTAGTTCATTGCATCCATCTTCACTCTTGCGATAATCTTTCCTTGAACCGGTTTATTTATAAATTGCCTTTTTTCCTGCCAATAACGCATTCTTCATCAGAGAAACAATCGTCATAGGCCCTACACCTCCCGGGACAGGAGTAATATACGAACATTTAGGAGCCACTTCATCGAACTTGACATCGCCCGTTAGTTTGAAACCGGATTTTCTTGTCGCATCCGGTACACGAGTTGTCCCGACATCAATCACCACAGCTCCTTCCTTTACCATTTCCGCTTTCACGAAACCAGGCTGTCCCATTGCCGCAATAAGTATATCGGCCTCCTGACATTCCTTTACCAAATCACAACTACGACTATGGCAGACTGTCACTGTCGCATCCCCAGGGTATGCCTTCCGCATCATCAGTGAAGCCATCGGTTTCCCTACAATATTACTACGTCCCAACACCACGCATTTTTTACCGGAAGTTTCTATTTCATAACGCTTCAGCAGCTCAAGAATTCCATTTGGCGTAGCGGATATATAACAGGGCAATCCAATAGCCATTCGTCCCACATTGATTGGATGGAAACCATCCACATCCTTACGATAATCAATGGTTTCAATCACCTTCTGTTCAGAGATATGTTTAGGCAAAGGCAATTGCACAATAAATCCGTCCACCTCCTCATCCTCATTCAGTTCTCTTACTCTAGCCAGCAACTCTTCTTCTGTCACATCGGCTTCATAACGAATCAATGATGATTTAAAACCGCATGCCTCGCATGCTTTTACCTTGGCAGCCACGTACGTCTCGCTTCCTCCGTCATGTCCAACGAGTATAGCTGCCAGATGAGGACGTTTTTCCCCTCGTCCCACCATTTCCGCCACTTCTTTGGCTATCTCCTGCTTTACTTGTTCTGAGATTGCTTTTCCGTCTATCAATCGCATATTATTCCCTGTTAATTTCCTGGTTATTGAATCATATCATCGCCACGAAGGTCACGATGCGCAATCGTACCCTCGGGAGCAAAAAGGACGGCCCTTTAAATAACATATTGTCCTTATTTCATTCGCGGCATCAGTTTGCCCATTTTACTGCCCGTCACCATCTTCATCATTTTACGGGTCTGATCAAATTGCTTCAACAAACGATTTACCTCCTGAATATTGGTTCCGCTACCCTTGGCGATACGGGCACGACGCGACCCGTTCAATATCTCCGGATTGGTACGTTCCTTTGGCGTCATGGAATAGATAATAGCTTCAATGCTCTTAAACGCATTATCGTCAATATCAATATTTTTCAAAGCCTTGCTTACTCCGGGAATCATGGAAGCCAACTCCTTCAGATTGCCCATCTTCTTAATCTGAGCTATTTGAGTAAGGAAATCATTAAAATCGAACTGGTTTCTTGCAATCTTCTTCTGTAAGCGTTTGGCCTCTTCCTCATCATACTGCTCTTGAGCACGCTCCACCAACGAAACAATATCACCCATACCGAGGATACGGTCGGCCATACGAGAAGGGTGGAACACATCAAGGGCTTCCAGTTTTTCACCCGTACCGACAAATTTTATCGGTTTATTTACAACCGTACGGATAGACAGGGCCGCACCACCACGCGTATCGCCATCCAACTTAGTCAGTACCACACCATTGAAATCAAGGCGGTCGTTAAATTCCTTTGCCGTATTGACAGCGTCCTGACCGGTCATGGAATCTACCACAAACAGCGTCTCATCCGGATGAATGGCATTCTTAATGGCCTCTATCTCATTCATCATCTGTTCATCCACCGCCAGACGTCCCGCCGTATCGACAATCACCAAATCATAGTTCTTCGACTTGGCTTCCTTTATGGCATTCAAGGCTATCTCAACCGGATTCTTAGCATCTGTCTCACTATATACCGGCACATTAATCTGCTCACCCAGAACCTTCAACTGTTCCACTGCCGCCGGACGATATATGTCACAGGCTACCAACAAAGGCTTGCGGTGCTTCTTATTTTTCAGCATTTGGGCCAGCTTCCCGGAGAATGTCGTTTTACCGGAACCTTGCAAACCCGACATCAAGACAATGGCCGGACGACCTTTCAATTCCAATTCCGCCGTCTCGCCTCCCATCAGGGCCGTCAATTCATCATGTACGATTTTCACCAACAACTGGCTGGGTTTCACGGCTGTCAACACATTTTGGCCCAAAGCCTTTTCCTTTACAGTATCCGTAAAGTTCTTGGCCACCTTATAATTCACGTCAGCATCCAACAATGCCTTGCGCACATCTTTCAAGGTTTCGGCCACGTTGATTTCGGTAATCCTGCCTTCACCTTTCAGAATCTTAAACGATCTCTCAAGTCTTTCACTTAAATTATCGAACATAATTATCTTTTCCTTTATTTCGTTATCTTCTTAATTAGATAGTCCGCCCGTTATTCAAACAGTGACTTGGCAATGCCCATTTCCAAACCACGCAGTTCTGCCAGGCCACGTAAACGGCCCAGGCAGGAGTATCCCGGGTTCGTTTTCTTTTTCAAATCATCAATCATTTGATGTCCATGGTCGGGACGTAACGGAATGGATACCTTGCGGCGCTGCTGCAAGGCAAGCAGGTTCTTCATCACATGGAACATGTCCACATCCCCTTCCAGATGATTGGCTTCATAGAAGTTGCCTTCGGCATCACGTTGTGTGCTGCGCAAATGGACAAAGTTGATGCGGTCGCCCAACCTTTCCATCATACCGGCCAGGTCGTTGTCCGCCCTTACGCCCAATGAACCTGTGCACAGGCACAATCCGTTTGAAACATTCGGAACGGCTTCCACCAGTTTGTTGAAATCCTCTTCCGTGCTCATGATGCGCGGTAATCCCAAGATGGTATAAGGGGGGTCGTCCGGATGGATTACCAATTTGACTCCCACCTCATCGGCTATCGGAGCAATCTGCTTCAGGAAGAAAATCAGGTTCGACCGCAGCTTCTCAGCGTCGATGTCCCGGTAACGGTCGAGCGCTTCCTGGAACTGCGCTATGGTGAAGCTTTCTTCCGAGCCCGGCAATCCCGCAATCATGTTGCGTACCAGCAGGTTCTTCTCCTCTTCGCTCATCGCCTCGAATTTGGCTTTGGCCTTCTCAATCTCCTTTGTCGTGTAATCTTTCTCCGCGCCGGGGCGTTTCAGGATAAACAGGTCGAATGCGACGAACGCCGCCTTTTCGAAACGGAGGGCCTTGGAACCGTCGGGAAGGGTATAGGCCAGGTCGGTACGCGTCCAGTCCAGCACCGGCATGAAGTTATAGGTGACAATCAGTATACCGCACTGTGCCAAGTTGCGGAGGCTCTGTTTGTAGTTTTCGATGTAACGCATGAAATCGCCGGTCTGTGTCTTGATGTGTTCGTGTACCGGCACGCTTTCTACTACCGACCATGTAAGACCGGCTTCCTCAATCATATTTTTGCGCTTCATGATTTCTTCCACTGTCCAGATATCCCCGTTAGGGATGTGGTGAAGGGCATTGACAATACCTGTAGCACCTGCCTGTCTGATGTCTGAAAGGCTGACGGGGTCGTTCGGACCATACCAGCGCCATGTTTGTTCACATAAATACATAATTCTTTTCTACATTATTCAGTTAGCACTTCATTACTTGTAATCACTTTGACAAAAATAGAATGAATGATTGAAATGGGCAACATTTTCGGAAGGTAAATTTACTTTTTATGAAGACGCTTAAGCGGTCTTTTGCAGGAGTTCCTCACCAGAACCAAGCCGCAAGCCTATCACTTCCCAAGCCACAAGCCTGCGGCTACCCCAAGTGCCAAGCCTGCGGCTCAACACAGGATACGCCTACGGCTTCAGATTAGCCAGACCTAAGCAAGCGCGCCACCCCGACCTAACTGATTCCGCCACTTATGCCAAAGCCGTCACCCTGGTCAAGAAAACGCAATCAGCCCCGCATTGCCAGTGCAAAGACGCCCGCCTTGTCAAGCTGTTCGCGGAAGACAAAAAAAGACCCTCCTTTCCAGAGGGCATAAAAAAAGGGTCAACGCCTTGACCCAACCTTTTGTTAACCTTAATCTAATACTATGAAAAACACATGGCAAAGATACGCGTTTTTTTTCAGATTGCAAGTAATTCCATAATAAAAGCATGTTTTATAACAGCATTTAATATTTCCATATTCCATGCATTATTTTATTAAGATTCATTTTTATATTAAAGTTATTTTATATATTTGCAACAAATGTCAAGGTTTGTTTGTCTGAACAGGAAAAGTCACATCTCCATGAACAAGAGAACCATATCAAGAACAGTCATCCTGCTGGCCATCCTATTGCTGTTTACCGCAATGGGGACGTTCTATTATATGAAACTGGAGCTGCAAGAGAATAATGGGAAAACAGACTTGTTTTCGCTTGTTCCCAAAGAGTGTGAGGCCATCATAGAAGTCAACAACATCCACCATCTGTTTCAGGAACTGCCATATACAGCTTTTGCAGAAGCGTATAAAGACCTGCATATTTCCGACCTCATCCGTCTGTTGAATGAGAATTTCAACCGCTTCGATGAGCAAAAGGCACATGGACTGAGCGGACGGATGAACCATCTTCTGATAAGTTTCCATTCTCCCGAAAGCTCTGCCGACCAGGTAATCTACGGCTATCTGAACAACGAAGATAAAGGCTTCATCCTTTCATTGCTGGACCAACAAACCGAAAACGCCGGCCCTTTCCGGAAAGAAGTGGAATACAACGGAGAGAACATCCTCATATATCCCCTCAACAACCAGAAGTTCCTGGCATGCTATTTTCACGAGGGGTTCTATGCCATCAGCTTTCAAAAGAGACTGATAGAGAAAGTGATTGATACCTACCGGCAGCGCATGCCTTCCATACAAGACGACGCGACATTTTCCCTGTTATCCACACAGAAGAAACAGGCAAACAGCTTATACCTGTATGCCCGCAGCCAACCGCTATCCAATTGGACAGAATTCGACATACGGATACATAACGAATCCATATACATGACAGGCAACTGTATGGATTCTTCGAGCAGCTCCTTTGCCCATATCGTGACAGGAGGGAAAAAAGTGAATCTGATTGCCGACCAATCGTTACCTGAAAAAACGGTTCTGTTCTATCAGCTGGCTCTTTCCGACAGTGCCTTCCTGCTGTCTTCATACCAGAATGACAGCATTGCCATCCCCCTTTCGGACTACACCTTTTATGACTTTATGAAAGAATATACCTCGGGAGAGATTAACGGCATAGAGTTCGAAGAAAATGACAGGACAGCCTTACACCGCGTCCTTATGATTCCGTTGTCGCAACCCTTGACAGGAACAGAACCCGAATGGAAAAGCATCATCCGCATGCCATCCCTGTATAAGCGAATCAACGGAAAGGGATATACCCTATCCCCCCTGCAAGAGGGAACGCCTTTCGACCGGCTCATACCCCAACCCTCTCCCCAGAAAGACATTCCGTTTCATGCCACCATATTCAATCAGCAACTTCTGCTATCCAAACGGGCGGAAGACCTTATCTGCTACATACAATCGCTGACGGACCAGGCTCCAACACGGCATTATTTTCAGGAAGAGATGGCAGACTTGTCCCAAGAGCCTCATTTCACCCTCTTTACCGACATGTCGCAACTCCTCAAGTACCCCCAGGAATACGCGCGATATATTCCCTCCTTTTTCTTTAAACATAAACATTTCTTTCAGAATTTCACGTTCTCCTTGCAATTAACAAAGGCGCCGGATAATATAAATGCCAACATCATCCTTACCTTCAAGGATTCACGAACGCCGGAAGAGGGAGATTCATAGAAGATTACAGGTCCGGACGGCCATGCAGCTACAGAGTTTCAAATCCTATGCACATCGGAAAAACAAACTGTCAGACATCAATCACCTGCCCATCATAAGCCAGATGAACATGTGGAAGAAGTTTCCTTTCCACATCAGCATGCAGTCCCATATGGTGGTTCATGTGAATAAAATAGGTCTCTTTCGCTCCAACTTTCACCGCAAAGGCCAACGCTTCATCCAGATTTTGATGTGTCCAATGAGGCTCCAAACGCAACGCATTGACAATAAGGCAATCAAGCCCTTCCAATAAAGGGAGCTCCTTTTCCGGCATGGTCTTCATGTCGGTTATATACGCCACATCATTTATCCGATAGCCCAATATCGGCAGAGGCCCGTGCATGACACGAAGCGGCACGATTCTAGCCCGGTTGACATAAAAAGACTGGTCGGGACGGATAACCTTTAAAGAAACTTGCGGAATTCCCGGATACTTACGTCCATCAAAGCAATAAGGCATACGGTGCATCAGCCGTTCGGCCGTATAGTCTTCGGCATATAGAGGGACCTCGCCGAAACGGCAGAAAGGACGCAAGTCATCCAATCCTCCTACATGGTCATAATGCTCATGGGTAATCAGCACTCCGTCTATTTTCTTAAACTCGCACTTAAGCATCTGCGCCCTAAAATCCGGGCCGCAATCAAGCAAAACGCGCTCCGTTTCCGTTTCAACTAAAGCTGAAGTACGCAATCTGTTATCACGGACATCAGCAGAAGTGCACACCGGACATGCACATCCAATTTCCGGCACTCCCGTTGAAGTGCCACTGCCTAATATCGTAATTTTCATGCTTTCAATTCTTCCTATATAAAATTGACTTCCGGACGGATATCTATGCCAAACTTATCCTTCACCGATTGACGGACAGCTTGGGAAAGCATCATAACCTCCGCTCCTGTAGCTCCTCCCCTGTTCACCAAGACCAAAGCCTGTTTGTCATGTACTCCCGCACGCCCCAACGAACGTCCTTTCCATCCGCACCGTTCTATCATCCATGCGGCAGGAATCTTTACATGAGCCTCATCCACCACATAATGCGGCATGGAAGGATACTCCTCCAACAAAGCCTCATACCGGGCTCGTTCTATAACAGGATTCATGAAAAAACTCCCTGCATTACCTTGCACCGCAGGGTCCGGCAATTTGCTCTGCCTGATGGCGATAATCACTTTCCTGACAGCCTGGAGCGTGATCTCTCCACCTTGCCTCTCCAATTCCGCCCGGATATTTCCATAATCCAGATGAAACACCGGACACTTATCCAACCGATAGGTCACATGTGTCACAATATACTGCCCTTTCAATTCCTCCTTGAAGATACTCTTCCGATAAGCATAGGCACATTCTTCCGAAGTGAAAGAACGTTCTTTCCGTGTGGCTGCCTCAACCGTCCCAACTTCCGTTATCAGGTCTTTGGCTTCCACCCCATAAGCACCGATATTCTGTACGGCACTGGCTCCAACCTCACCGGGGATAAGGGACAGATTCTCTGCTCCTCCCCATCCTTTCCCTACACAATAAGCCACCATATCATCCCATACCACTCCGGCACCCACTCTCAGCCAGACGGCTTCTTCATCTTCTCTCACTACCTCACAACCTCTGATACGGGAGTGCAGGAGCGTGCCCGGATAATTGCCGGTAAACAACAGATTGCTGCCTCTGCCTATCTGTAAGAACAGTTCATCCGGAGAAAAAGAAGCCAATATCTCCTTTAATTCTTCCACACTGTCATACTCCATAAAACGTGCGGCCTGTACATCCATGCCAAATGTGTTATATGCCAGCAAGGAAAAGTCCGTATAGGTATTTATCATATTCTATTTCAATTTTCAAGTTTGTTCATGCACCATCCCTGTTCAATTGCTTAAATCATCAAATTGCACAAGTTTCCAGTCATTGCCACTGCGTTTAAAAAATAGCGTATTGCTGAATCCGTTTCCAATCCCCCTCAGGTCAATAATCTTACGGCGGGAATGCATTGAATGACTCTGCCCGTAATCGATATTTGTCATTTTATCAACGGGGAGCAAAGGTCTGAACGCAAACCATTGATCCACTTCAAGAGTTGTCTCAAGGATTTGGAATTCATCATCCGGATCGGATGTCACGAACTTCAAGGGAACAGCTATATGCCCGCGTTGGAACACGGAATCATTGGAGAACTTATAAAAAAATTCCAAAAAGTCCTCATCAGGATCCTCCAAAGTGGAACGATGCTCAATAGAGGTCAACATCCACAAACCGTTTCTTCTCTGGAAATGATATTGCCTGATTTCATGCACATCCAAGTAAAGCCACTCTACCGTAACGGTATCCAACGACAAGTTTTTTTCCAGCTCCATATCCTCTTCCTTATCGTAAAGGAGCGTATAATAACTCTCTTTTGTAAACAGTTGATCGTGTTCCCAATCCGCTTCCTTGATAAGCTGTCGCTTTCCCTCTTTAATATAAGGAAGCGGAAAGACGGTCCGGGCTTTCTGCCATTTCTCATTGGCCGCATAATTATAGATAAAATCATCAAACAACTCATCCGCATTTCTTGGAACAGTTGCCACTTCAGCAGAATCCGTACAAAAAGCGACCGTATCCTCCCCGACAGGGACAGACGTTCCTACCGGCCGATCCACAGAATCAGCCTTCCCCTTTCCACTGTTACATGCACAGCAAAAAGCCAGAATAAACATTCCTGCAAATATCGTTTTCATATCTCACAAAATTCGTGCAAAAATACCTCTTTTATTTTGAATTTCGATACATTATTCGGTTTAAATCATTACCTTTGCCCCGTTTTATTGACATAGAATAATTATTTCACCTAAATATGATTGAGAAAATTCAACAACTGCTGGCTGAAGTAGAACAACTCACCGCCCAAAACGCAGAAGAACTTGAGATGCTCCGCATCAAATATTTGAGTAAAAAAGGAGCAATCAACGAATTAATGGCAGATTTCCGTAATGTTCCCGCTGAAAACAAGAAAGAAGTAGGAATGAAACTGAATGAATTAAAGAATCGCGCACAAGAAAAAATAACGGCTCTAAAAGAGGCATTTGAAAGTCAGGATACCGGTGGCTGTGACTTGGATCTTACCCGCACAGCCTATCCGGTAGACCTGGGGACACGTCACCCGCTCTCTATAGTAAAGAACGAAATCATCGATATATTCTCACGCTTAGGTTTTAGCATTGCCGAAGGGCCGGAAGTAGAAGACGATTTACACGTATTTACTTCACTGAACTTTGCTGCCGACCATCCGGTACGCGACATGCAGGACACATTCTTTATCGAATCGAACGACACGGATGTCACTAAAAATGTCATCCTGCGTACCCATACAAGCAGCGTGCAGGTACGTGCCATGGAAAACAGCCAGCCCCCCATACGAATCATCTGCCCGGGACGCGTTTACCGCAATGAAGCAATCAGTTATCGCGCGCACTGCTTCTTCCATCAAATTGAAGGACTATACATTGATAAAAATGTATCGTTCGCCGACTTGAAGCAGGTTCTGTTACTTTTTGCCAAGGAAATGTTCGGAGCAGAGACCAAAATCCGTCTGCGTCCTTCTTATTTCCCATTTACCGAACCTTCCGCTGAAATGGACATTAGCTGCAATATATGCGGTGGCAAGGGATGTCCGTTCTGCAAACATACCGGTTGGGTAGAGATTTTAGGTTGCGGAATGGTTGATCCCAATGTACTGGAGGCAAGCGGTATCGACAGTAAAGTGTATAGCGGCTATGCTTTCGGAATGGGAGTGGAACGTATCGCCAACCTGAAGTATCAGGTGAAAGATCTTCGCCTGTTTTCTGAAAATGACACCCGCTTCCTAAAAGAATTCGAAGCAGCGAATTAAACCATACTCCTGCGGGCGGTCGCTATATGATTGCTTCATGGAAACAAATCGCGATAAAGCATGAAAAAACAAGAATTGTACAATCTGATCATCGGCTATTTTCAGAAAGCAATCCCCGTGGCAGAAACAGAACTGCACTACAAAAACCCGTACGAATTGCTTGTCGCTGTGATTCTGTCAGCACAATGTACGGATAAACGCGTCAATCTGATTACCCCTCCCCTGTACCACGACTTCCCAACTCCCGAAGCCCTGGCCGCCAGTACGCCAGAAGTGGTGTTCGAATACATAAAAAGCGTTTCCTATCCGAACAACAAGGCCAGGCATCTGGTAGGGATGGCCCAAATGCTGGTCAAAGATTTCCACGGAGAAGTACCGGACAATCTGGAAGACTTGGTCAAGTTGCCAGGAGTAGGCAGAAAAACAGCCAACGTCATTCAGGCCGTTGTCTTTAACAAAGCCGCCATGGCGGTAGATACGCACGTATTCAGGGTCAGCCATCGCATAGGACTTGTCCCGGACCGTTGTACGACTCCGTTGAGTGTCGAAAAGGAACTGGTAAAATACATTCCTGAGTCCATCATTCCCACCGCACATCACTGGCTTATCTTACATGGCCGGTACACTTGCACGGCGCGTGCTCCCCATTGTGACAAATGTGGATTGCAATTGCTATGCAAACATTACAAAAAAGAGCATAACATATGCGAAAGACGAAAAGAATGACAGGATACGCAGATAAAAAGCTAACAATTAAATCTTTTTAGCTCACATATTCTCCATTATTTAATAACTTTGCGCGCAAATCAAGAATAGGTATTCTAAACATAAAAAAACAAAAAAGAAAATTATGCAAACAATTGACAACTTCAATTTTGCCGGTAAAAAGGCATTTGTTCGTGTTGACTTCAACGTTCCGGTAGACGAAAACTTCAACATTACGGATGATACTCGTATCCGCGCCGCTCTTCCTACCCTGAAGAAAATTCTGGCAGACGGAGGAAGCCTGATCATTGCTTCCCACATGGGCCGTCCTAAAAAGAATCCGGATCCAAAATATTCTTTAAAACATATCTTGCCCCATGTGTCCGAGCTTTTGGGAATAAACGTCCAATTTGCGGAAGACTGCCAAAAGGCACAGGCACAAATCGCCGCCTTGAAACCGGGAGAAGCTCTTCTACTGGAGAATCTCCGTTTCTATGCGGAAGAAGAAGGAAAACCGCGCGGTTTGGCCGAAGACGCGTCGGATGAAGAAAAGAAGGCAGCCAAAAAAGCCATAAAAGAGAGCCAAAAAGAATTTACCAAAGTATTGGCTTCATACGCCGATTGCTATGTAAACGACGCGTTCGGTACAGCGCACCGCGCACATGCCTCTACGGCCCTCATCGCCGATTACTTCGACACGGACCACAAAATGTTCGGTTATTTGATGGACAAGGAGGTGAAAGCCGTAGACAAGGTAATGAACGACATCCAACGCCCGTTTACAGCCATCATGGGCGGCTCGAAAGTATCTACCAAAATCGAAATCATTGAAAATCTGCTGACGAAAGTGGACAACCTGATTTTAGCCGGAGGCATGACGTATACGTTCATGAAAGCGTTAGGCGGCCAAATCGGCAAATCCATTTGTGAGGACGATAAGTTGGATCTGGCACTGGACATCCTGAAGAAAGCGAAAGAGAAAGGCGTGAATCTGGTCCTAGCGACCGATTCCAAGGTAGCCGACGCATTCTCTAATGACGCCAACACCCAAATTGTTCCTTCTAACGCTATCCCTGACGGATGGGAGGGCATGGACATCGGTCCGGCTTCGGAAAAAGCTTTCGCCAAGACAATCGAAGGATCCAAGACCATTCTTTGGAACGGCCCTACCGGAGTATTCGAATTCGATAACTTCACTTCAGGCTCCCGCACTGTGGGCGAAGCCATTGTAAAAGCGACCCAAGACGGAGCGTTCTCACTCGTCGGAGGAGGAGACTCGGTTGCCTGCGTCAATAAGTTCGGCCTGGCAAGCGGCGTGTCTTATGTATCCACCGGCGGAGGCGCCCTGCTCGAAGCCATCGAAGGCAAGGTATTGCCAGGCATCGCAGCCATTAAAGGTTAATTATATTTCCATCATAATGAGACTGTCTTGGGAACTCCAATCATAAGGCAGTCTCATTCCTTTTATTCCTTTTATTCCTTTCTATCCAAGAAAAAAAATGAGAAAAAAAGCGGCTTTCCTCTATAGCATTCTCCTTCTGTTCCTGGCAGCCTGCCATTCGGGAAAAGAAGAGACAGACTGCACCAACGGTCTGAAAATTGGTTTCCTCCCTTCAACGGATGTCCTGCCCTACATCGTAGCCCGACAGCTGGGAATCTACGACTCGCTGCATCTGAATTTGAAACTGATGCGAATGGAATCGGAAAGGAACCGAGACACGTTGTTCCGGCAAAGAAAAACAGATGGCAGCATCCTGTCACCCATGGAGGCATTCATCCAACAAAAGCAAGGTACGGAAATCTTTCCAACGCTGACCAACGAAGGGCTGTATTATATCGTAGCTGCCAACGATTCGAATTTCACCCGGCCCGGGCAACTGAAAGGAAAATGCCTGAGTATGGCGCGCAAATCCGTGTCCGCTTTCTTTGCGGACAAAGTATTGGCCAAACTGGGAATAGGCCCGGACGATATCAACAAACCGGAACTGAACGACGAGTCCATCTGCATGCGGATGTTAGCAAACGGACAGATTGACGCCGCAGTATTAAGAGCCCCCAATGCTTCGGACGCGCTGCAAAAAGGATGCAAGATACTGGTCCGTTCTTCCTCCTATCCCCTGACGCTTTCCGTGACGGCTTTTTCCGACTCCGTCTTGAACACCCGTGAGGAAGATATCAAGAGACTGATTATCGGATACAATCTGGCCGTAGAATACATGAACAGTCATCCGCAAAAAGAATGGCTCGGCAAGGTTGCCCCAACAGCCGGACTTCACGGGGCTCTCCCGCAACTTCCCCCTTTTAAGAAAACAGCCCGACTGTCTGCGGCCCATGCGAAAGAAATGATTCAGTGGATGCAAAAGAATGGTTTGCTGCCTCTATCTCATCCTATCGGCTATGACAACCATCCTATTGTAAACAAAATTCATAACGGGCTAAAATAACTCAAACCTCCTGTCTCATTCCGACGGTTTCCCGCAAGGAAAGCGCCGGGAAAAACTCTTAAGAAACTCCGCCGAAACTCCCGGAGTTTTCCAAAACTTTCTTAAGAATCTTTCCGAAAACTCAGACAGTTTTTCCGGATCCTCTCCTATCCGTGAAGAGTTCATTTCATCCATCTTCTCTTTTGTAATAATAAAACCTATACAATTACTGATTATTAGATACTTATATAAATCGGATGTTTTTCTGATGTGTTCCTTAAAGTCATTGTTATTTGCTATCTTTGTGAAAGAAAACAATACTCGCTTTCGGATAATTTCGTATGTTTAATGAATATAAGGCACTGAAAGATAATGGGAAGAAAAAGAAATCACTGGTGGAGAAATCCCGTTCAAGTTTCATCACCGTAAGCTGGCAGATGGACGTATATTCCTGTTCCTAGACCGCAGCGTGGACGGCTGACACGAATACGAGTTTCCGCCACTCTGTCTCCTGCCCGAAATCAATATCCATGTCTAGGAACAGAACAGGACTACACTGGCGGCGGTGGAAACCATCAAGTCAAAACGGATAATTGAACTGACAAATAACAAAACCGGACCGAAAAACACATCCGGCAGGTCAAAGATACTATTGACGGACTGGATGCAGACATTCTACGAGGAGCAGAAGCGCAGGGATGTGAGAGGCGTGATATAGTTACAATCTATAACTTTTTCGGAAGGATCATTTTCGTTTTGACACACCCTCATACCGATAATTTTTTTGGAAGATTATTTTTTTCTTTCCCCCCCTGTTTGAGAATTTTATTTTGCTGTTATTTTAGCATAAAAAAATATCGCATTTATTTATAATGAAATATTAATTGTACCTTTGTATGATTGAAAAATAAAGAATATGAGGAAGCTGAATTAAGATTGGTAAAGACTGCCAAGAACTGCACGATATATTCCATTCAATTCTTGTCGGAAGACGAGAGCGAATTTGAACGTTTCTACGCCAAATTCAGAGATAAATCGGTTTATAACGAAGATTTTGAACGCCTTTTGAATATAATTGGGCGCATAGCGGACTTTGGCGCATTTGAGCGTTTCTTCCGTCCGGAAGGAAAAATGAGTGACAGGGTATACGCTTTACCCGCATTGAAATCACGTTTGCGCCTCTATTGTTTGAGGTTGTCAGATAAGATTCTCATACTTGGCAACGGTGGAGTGAAAGCTACCCGAACCTACAATGAGGATGACACGCTGAAAGGTTACGTTATTACCCTCCAGAACTTTGACAAGCTCATAACAGAGGGAGTTAAAACGGGTCTATATTGGTAACGGAGAATACAATAGAAACAAAAAATACCTTTGATATATGAAAACAATAAAGACTTCTTTTGATGAAATGTTGGCAAGCACCTCTCCGGCTATTCAGCAAGAGGTGTCTTTAGAATTTGCCATTTCCAACCGCATCTATGAACTGATGACGGAGCGTGGTTTATCTAAATTGCAGTTTGCGCAAGCTTTGGGTAAACGTCCAAGCGAAGTGACCAAGTGGTTAAGTGGGCAGCATAATTTTACGATTAAGACCATATCGCGGCTTTCTTCATTCTTTGGGGAAACACTAATAAGTATTAATAAATGAAATATAGAGATACCATTCAGTAATGCAATGTATATTACAGATCTGCATATTTTCTACATCAAGCATTCTCCTTTTTCATAAAAAGGAGTTACTTTTGCAGAGTATTATCAATAGATAGTAATAATATTAAAAAAGGAGGTTAGGAAACAGACACAGAACGAAGGAAACGCATCCGAAATGTTATTGACATTAAGGATTTTGTCCATTTGAAGAAATGACATTACGCAGGTTTGAGTTATAAAAATGTTACACGGAATATGTGACAGAAATAAACCGAAGGAAGCGCTTCCATTTAAAACATTTGAAATGAACATATAAATATTGAGCTTCACAGCTCTTGTTCTCTACTCATTGAATACCGCCAATATTCGTTACACGAGAACAAGTGAATGGGAAGTTCACGTCATAGGGCGTGGACTATTCTGTCGCTTGCGTGTAACAGGTCACTTGGCGGTAACCGAATGAGTAGCAAGTTAAGGAATGGTTGTACGCCTTTTTAATTTCAGCAAACAAATGAATAAAAGATTTTTTAGGTAATCAGGTATATCGTTCCCAAATTTTATCCCCACTGATTTGCTACTAACCCTTCATGTTCGTTGGGAATCAGCAATGTAACCGATTTTAAGTACAAAACCCATAAACGGACATTATGAGAATAATCATTAAATTTTTTGCACTTTCCTGTCAATTCCTTATTTTTACATTTAGTTTTTGAAGCTTCTTGAACAGTGATAATTGATTACCATGTAATGAGGAAGCACCCACACCGAAGCAATAGCGGATTTTTCGATCTGAAGGAATTCCATACAGATTCATCGGCGTGGGCTTCCGTGCGTTGCCCGTTCAACTGAACCGGGCAATGCGAAAGCCTCAAAGCATGGGACGAGTGACAAGGTCAGACTCCTACGTTAATTTTATTTTGAACTCAACATTAATCAATAAGTTAAGATACAATGAACAACCCAAACCGACTTTACGCATTCATCATTACATTACTTTGTATTGCGCCTTTATCCGCTCAGGCAAAACTATCAGAAATCTTCTCCATGCCCCAATTCGGAGGCTACTTTATAGGGCGTTATATGTATACCGGTTCGGAAGACGACCCGCATAACGGAGGTTTCGACATCCGAATGGTACGGCTTTATGCAGACGGAACATTGCTTAAAGACTGGAAATACCGTATTCAGTTGGAAGCCAGCGGCACTCCGGGAGTAGACAAAGGGGTACGCTTGCTTGACGCATACGGAGAATGGAACAAGTATCCTGAGTTTGCCGTACGCTTCGGACAGATGAAACGCCCTTTCAGTTTCGAAAACCCTTATCACCCTTGGAATGTAGGTTGGGGAAATTATTCCCAGATTATCCTGAAACTGTCAGGATTCAACGACCGCGTCGGGGAACATTCCTCAGGAGGGCGCGATGCCGGAATCGTACTACAAGGTGACCTCTTCCCCACTTCCACCCATCGCTGGTTTCATTACCAAATCGGTTTGTTCAACGGACAAGGTATCAATCATTCCGATGCCAATAAGAATAAAGATGTAATCGGGGGAATATGGATTAGCCCCATCAAATCCTTACAAATCGGCACTTTCGGCTGGACGGGACGCTACACGGCCAACAAGGAAAAGGTCAGCCGCAACCGGATGGCGTTTGGCGTAAAATATGAAGATGAATGGACAGTACGTGCCGAATACATCACTTCACAAGGAGGAAAAGCAACCGACACCCGCTATGCGGAGAAAGCCGACGGATGGTATGCCACGGTAGGTATTCCGTTTGCCGGCAAATGGAAAGCCTACGGCATTTGGGACGTATACAGGGATGAAAAAACGGCGGATTCCCAAAACAGCAATTATGCCATGGCACTTAATTATAAACTTTGCAAAGACCTGATGCTGCAGGCCACTTATTACTATACCCGTGCCAGCCATGTCACTTACACGGACAGCAACGAACGAAAAACAAACAAATCCCGCTATAACACCCTGCAAATGCAACTCTATATACGTTTCTAAACGGAAACAGGAAGTTTAATATTATTTAAGCCATTCAGATAAAGAATAATGCTTACTTTTGTTTCGCATAAAAAAAGAAGCGTGTATGATAAACGAATATTTAATATACGGATTGCATAAGAACATCTCAGAATTACTTGGAAAGAAGGAACTGAAGCAGGCCCTGGACGAGATGGCCAACTACATAAGGGAAGTACCCGAATGGAACCTTCAGACTGACTATGAAGATATACAAACCGCCTACCATTATATGTTACAATATTTCCGGCAGAATGTGGATGATCCCCAACGCACCAAATTATACAATGACCTTATTCGGAAATCATACGTTTTAAATGACAGGATTCTCGTATCATTAAATCAGATTGCCTCTACCGAATATTATTATATTTGTTTAAGAGAACAACGGAAAAATCCGAAGACATTGTCCGACTACCAACTCATGCTGGAGTCGTTCACCGAGGACAGTGCCATAACCGAGCTTCTGCATGAAGGTGAGAAACGGGAGGAAAAGATGAGTGAGCTCCGCATTCGGCACGAGAACGCATGCACCGAGCTTTTCAAAAAGGTATGGGTATCTCCGATATGGGACACCGACATGGGGCAAGCCGCCCACAACATGCTTCATTCCGTGATGATATCCCCTAACGACCTGGCATTGTTCATCAGTGCCGTGACATTAGGCGCCCTGCAAGTTTTCGACATCCAAAAATACTTATTTCTGATGGATGCGTACAACCATTCCGAACCGATTATCAGCCAACGCGCTTTGGTAGGCATCGTTCTGCTGAGTCTGAATTACAGCCAGCGCCTGGAGAATGAGCCGGAAGTCAAAGCCCGCCTTCAGCTTCTGAACGAGAATGTGGACTTTATACGTAATATGACCGACATCCAGATACAGCTGCTACGCACCCGGGAAACCAAAAAGGTAGACAAAAAGATGCGTGAGGAAATCATCCCTGAGGTGATGAAGCAGACCGACCGCTTACGCAATGCCAAGCTGGGTCTGGAAGAATTGGAGGACGAGCTGATGTCCAATGACAAGAATCCAGACTGGAAAGAGTGGAAAGACGAATCGAACCTGAGCGACAAATTAAAAGAACTCGGAGACATGCAATTGGAAGGAGTCGACGTGTACATGAGTACATTCGCCCAATTAAAGACGTATCCTTTCTTCCGGGAAATAGGAAATTGGTTTTATCCTTTCGACCCGTATCATTCCGCAGTCATCCGGAGCGTACCGGAAGCGGAAAGAAAAAACAACGTATTGCTTCAAAGCATGTTAAATACCTCTTTTTTCTGTAATTCCGACAAATACTCGTTCTGCTTTACCATAGGACGAATTCCTGCCGCACAACGCAATCTGTATACGGCGAATTTGAGTGAACAGAACATGCAGGAGTTTGAAGCTGCCTTACCTATTCAAAAAGCAGAGCAAAAGCGGCAGGATATCCTCAGCAGACAATATATACAAGATTTATACCGGTTCTATAAAGTCCATCCGCGCCGACACGAGTTCAACGATATCTTTGACGACTCTATGAACCTGTATTATTGCCCTGTCCTGAAAGAATCAATAAGTAATCCGGAACAACAGTGCCAAATAACAGAGTATCTTTTTCAGAAAGGTTACTATCAGGAAGCCTCCGCCCAATTTGAACAGCTCATACAACAAGGAGTGGATACTGCAGAAATCTACCAAAAACTGGGATTCTGTTACCAAAGGACAAAGAATTACCAAAAAGCGGTGGAAGCCTACATACAGGCTGACATCCGTCAGTCGGACAACGTATGGACAAACCGCCATTTGGCACAATGCTACCGTATGCTGAAAGAAATCGACAATGCCTTGTCGTATTACGAAAAGGTAGAGGCGGTACAACCGGAAGACCTTACCTTGCTCCTTTATATAGGCCAATGTTATGTAGAGTTGAAACGCTATGACGAAGCTTTTGCCCGATTCTTCAAAGTAGAATACCTTGACCCGCAGTCGCTTAAAGCACAGCGCGCCATCGCCTGGTGTTCCTATATAACCAACAAAATGGAACAGGCCGAGAAATATTACGAAAAACTATTGCGGCAATCTCATCCTCAGGAGATAGACTTTTTAAATGCCGGACACGTTGCCTGGAGTCTGAAGAATATAGATAAAGCCGCCCGACTATATATACAAGGCAGTAAAATACAGGACGACACAGAAGCTTTCATCAAACTGATTCTCAAGGATAAGGACGAACTGCTTCGCCATGGAATCTCCAGTGAAGATATTCCGCTAATGCTTGATATTATCCGCTATCAACAGTCGTAGGCATTGAACAGAAAAAAACACCATAAACATAAATTCTTAGAGATACTCTTATTACGAAATCCCTATTTTCGCCCGATACTCTTTAGGTGTACATCCTACCTGCTTTTTGAAAAAACGCAGAAAATGTTGCGGATATTGAAAGCCTAACATATCAGAAATTTGTTTTGTATTCAGATTCGGGTCAAGAACAGCATCTTTTGCCACTCCTATCATTTTAAGCTGTATATACTCCTGCGCTGTCTTCCCTGTCTCCCGCTTCACCAAGTCCCCGAAATAATTGGGCGAAAGACAAATCTTGTCGGCGAAATATTTCACGGTCGGGATTCCTTCCCTTGTTGCCGTCCCAAAATAGAGATAATCGTCCAGCAGCTGCTCGAAACGAGCCAAAGCATCGTGACCCATGTCTTCGCGCGTGATAAACTGCCTCTCGTAGAAACGCATGCAATAGTTGAGCAACACCTCAATGTTGGAAATGATAAGCGATTTGGAGAACTTGTCGATAGGATGCTGCAACTCGCGGACGATTTTCTCCATATAATCTTGAAGAATGACGCGTTCTTCGGTCGATAGATGCAACGCCTCGTTGGAAGCGTAGGAGAAAAACGAATACTGTTTCATCTTCTGTCCCAACGAGGTGCGGTGCAGAAAATCGGGATGAAACAGCAGGCCGACGGCTTCCGGAGCAGGACCGTCCTCCAGCCGGTGGATGCCGACGGTCTGTCCCGGAGCGAAACTGACGACTGTTTCGTCATCGAAATCATAGACTGTCTTTCCGTAGTTGATGATGCACCCGGTCGTCTTTTTGAGAAACAACGCATAAAACCCCAGCGTCATCCGGTGGGTGGGTTGCGGCACAGAACTGTCGAAATGCACGATGCCGACCAACGGATGACGTGTCTCGAACCCGAAAAAACGGTTATACTGTTCGATGGTGTCCGCTTTTATTATATCCGTAGTATAATCCATATTTTATAAACTTAACGTAATGTTTCCTCTCCACAGTACAAAGGAAATACATTTTCACCGATAATAAAAGCGTTGCACGGCAAAACACGTAATTCAGGTACTTTTATCCGTAAGCAGGGTACTTTATACGGAAACGCCTGCAATAAAACCCGTAATCATGGTACTTCCGTCCGTAAAATAGGTATCGCGTCGCATGACAGAACTCTTTAATTTTGCAGTACAAATATAAATACCGGCTAAAGTTATCAGAAACATCAAACAATAAAAACTGAAAATCATGAATAAAAATATCATCGTACTGTTTGCATCATGGTCGCTGTGCATGGGAACTGCCTGCACTGCCGTAAATCATAAAGAAAACAATCAAAAGAACAGAAATAATATGGAAAATCTGCATTTGACAAACGAGTGGGACAAGACGTTCCCGAAAAGTGACAAAGTGAATCACAGCAAAGTAACATTCGCCAACCGTTACGGCATTACACTGGCGGCGGATATGTATGTACCGAAAAATGCTGCCGGCAAACTGCCCGCCATCGCAGTCTGCGGACCGTTCGGAGCTGTCAAGGAACAGGCTGCCGGACTTTATGCCCAAACGATGGCCGAGCGCGGTTTTTTGACCATCGCTTTCGACCCTTCTTACACCGGAGAGAGCGGAGGAAAGCCTCGCCACGTAGTATCGCCCGACATCAATACCGAGGATTTTTCGGCAGCCGTCGATTTCCTTGCGACCAACAACAAGGTAGATCCGGAACGGATCGGCATCATCGGTATCTGCGGATGGGGCGGATTGGCTATCAATGCCGCAGCCGCAGACCCGCGCATCAAGGCGACCGTTGCGTCCACGATGTATGACATGAGCCGCGTCAGTGCCAACGGTTATTTCGATGCCGATGATAATGCCGAAGCACGCAATGCGCTCCGCAAGGAACTTGCGGAGCAGCGTACGGAAGATTTCCGCAACGGTTTCCCAAAGCCGGGCGGCGGCGTTCCAGATCAGTTGCCTGCCGATGCTCCGCAGTTTCTCAAAGACTATCATGCCTACTACAAGACACCGCGCGGCTATCACAAGCGTTCGCTCAATTCCAATCAGGGACGGAATGCGACAGGGGCCATTCCATTCATTAACTTCCCGCTTATGAGCCGCGCTGACGAAATCGAAAATGCCGTGCTTGTCATTCACGGTGAAAAGGCACATTCTCGTTATTTCGGCGAAGACGCGTTCAAGAAGCTGGAAGGCGATAACAAGGAACTGATGATTATTCCCGGAGCGAGTCATACGGATCTATATGACAACTTATCTGTCATCCCGTTCGATAAAATAGAAACATTCTTTCAAAATAATCTTAAATAATAAAGAAATGAAAATGTGGCTATTATCTATAATATTGCCGGGACTGTTGCTGACTTCCAATGCTTGCGGCCCGGCCGATAATGAGCCAGTAGAAGCCGAAAACCCGACGCCTGCTCCCGATCCGACACCCGATCCACAACCTGCGGGTAACCGTGCCTTAGTAGTCTATTTTTCCTGTACGAATACGACCAAAGGCATAGCCGACCGGATTGTCGAAGCGACCGGAGCGGCGGTGTGGCGCATCATACCCGAAGTGGCTTACACGTCCGAGGATCTGAACTACAACGAGTCATCATCCCGTGACCCACGAGCAGAACGATCCGTCGGCACGTCCTGCCATCCAAGGCAAGTGCGATGCTCTGGCCAATTGCGATGTGGTTTTCCTCGGTTATCCCATCTGGTGGGGAATGGCTCCGAAAGTCATCTATACCTTCCTCGAAAACCACGACCTTACGGACAAGACCGTCATTCCGTTCTGCACTTCGCACTCCAGCGGTATCGGGTCGAGCGATACCGACCTGCACCGTCTGGCAACCGGTTCCGAGTGGAAACAGGCTCTCGAACTTATACTTTCACAGAATATCATAAAACTGCAAACAACTGATAATCAAGTGCAAATTACAATATAGAGTAAAACTAAATGTTTCTAAATGTCTTTTGCTATCTCAATAATTGGGTGTATATTTGGGTGTAGAATTTCAA
>CANQSM010000054.1 GCA_947626525.1 uncultured Phocaeicola sp.
GGGAAAAGGGGAAAATCACCGATTTTTTAAACGGCGAATCTTTTTGTAATTCAGGAACATTCGCTATCTTTGCGCACATTCTTTCCGCCTCTATATAAGAGGAAGAAAGGAAAGAGATTCAGATGAATATATTTACACGCTTGCTTACCGATAGGGTGGTATCCCACTGATACGGCTTGAAAAGTCAAGGGTAACGTGAAAACGTGAGGGGGGATGCCTGAAGATACAAAAAAGCCAACTAATTCGCAATAATTTGTGTATGAATTAGTTGGCTATTTTTATGGTATTTAATGAATGTCTCTATTTTTTGGCGATTAGCCGAGATTTACTGAATAATTCCTATTGTACAAAATCCTAATTTACAACAAAAAAGAAACTACGTATATGAATCTTCTTTTTGTGATTCCGAAGCGATTCGAACGCTTGACCCACGCCTTAGAAGGGCGTTGCTCTATCCAGCTGAGCTACGGAACCATCCTTTAATGATGATGCAAAGGTATATGTTTTCTTTGTAAATACAAATATTTTATTGCTTTTTTGTAGTTTACAACCAATAGTGTCTTCGCTCAGGTCATTCAGAAGTTGCCGAAAGATTTTTGACTTTTTTCAGTCGATGGTGTCGAAACCGCAGTAAGGAATCAATGCTTTCGGAATCTTAATGCCTTCCGGGGTCTGGTTATTTTCCAATAGAGCGGCCACAACTCTCGGCAAGGCCAACGCTGATCCGTTCAAAGTGTGACACAATTCTGTTTTCTTGTCCGCGGTACGATAGCGGCATTTCAAGCGGTTTGCCTGGTAACTGTCGAAATTGGATACGGAACTTACTTCCAGCCAACGCCGCTGTGCGGCGGAAAATACCTCAAAGTCAAAGCAGATGGCAGAGGTGAAACTCATATCTCCTCCACACAGCCGAAGGATACGGAAAGGGAGTTCCAGTTTCCGCAGAAGTCCCTCTACGTGGGCAAGCATCTCTTTATGCGATTCTTTGGAGTGTTGGGGGGTGTCAATGCGTACGATTTCCACTTTGGAGAATTCGTGTAGGCGGTTTAAACCCCGTACATCTTTGCCGTATGAACCGGCTTCTCGGCGGAAACATTCCGTATAGGCACAGTTTTTGATAGGGAGGTCCTTCTCGTCCAGAATTTCATCCCGATAAATGTTTGTTACGGGCACTTCCGCGGTAGGAATCAGATAGAGGTCGTCCAGATTGCAGTAATACATCTGTCCTTCTTTGTCCGGAAGCTGTCCTGTCCCGTATCCTGATGCCTGATTGACTACTGTCGGCGGCATGATTTCCACATAGCCGGCTTCACGGGCCTGGTCGAGAAAGAAGTTGATTAACGCGCGTTGCAGGCGCGCTCCTTTTCCTTTATATACCGGAAATCCGGCTCCGGTGATTTTTACCCCCAGCTCGAAATCTATCAAATCATATTTTTTGGCCAGTTCCCAGTGGGGGAGGGCGTCAGCGGGAAGTTTCGGAATGGTTCCTCCCGTTTTTTCCACTACGTTGTCTTCCGCGGCGAATCCTTCGGGAACTTCTTCGTATGGGACATTGGGAATGGTATATAAAATGGCCTGCAATTCGGCCGTAGCGCCATCCATGCTTTCCTGCAATGATTTGTTGCTCTCTTTCAATTCCGCGACATGGGCTTTGGCTTGCTCCGCTTCCTCTTTTTTCCCTTCTTTCATGAATGAACCTATTGTTTTGGAAAGTGAGTTGACCTCTGCCAGGTTCTTATCTAATGAGCTTTGTGCGCTACGGCGTCTGTTGTTCAGTTCAATAACTTGCGCGATAACTTGTTGGGCGTCTTTGAAGTGCTTTTTTTCCAGACCACGGATGACCTCGTCCGTGTTTTCCGTAATTTGTTTGATGGTAAGCATATACTTTTGGTTTTAAACTTTTGGGGAACAAAGATAGGGAAAAAACGGATATGTGTGGTCTGTCAAATAAAAAAACTCTTTATTTCACTGAGGAAATAAAGAATTTTTTGTATGTTTGGTGAAAACTGGTTATGCTTCTGCCGGAGCCGGAATAACAGAAACGTAACTTCTGTTTTCGCGTCCTTTTTTGAAACATACAGTTCCGTTGACCAATGCGTAGAGAGTGTGGTCGCTACCCATACCGATATTTCTTCCCGGATGATGAACGGTTCCTCTTTGACGAACAATGATGTTACCGGCTTTGCAGACCTGTCCGCCGAATATCTTCACGCCTAATCTTTTACTTGCTGATTCACGGCCGTTCTTAGAACTACCTACACCTTTTTTATGTGCCATTTCTTTTGATTTTTAAATTGATTAAGCAATAACCTGTTTGATAGTTAACTCTGTAAATTGTTGACGGTGTCCGTTCAACTTCCTGTAGCCTTTTCTTCTCTTTTTGTGGAACACCAATACCTTATCTCCTTTTACAAGGGGAGATACCACTTCGCATACCACTTTCGCGCCCTCTACAGTGGGAGCTCCTACGGTGATTGCACCGTTGTTGTCTACCAATAAGACTTTTTCAAATTCAACAGTCGCGCCGCTTTCGGCTTTCTGAATGTGGTGTACAAACAATTTCTTGCCTTCTTCAGCTTTGAACTGTTGTCCGTTAATTTCTACAATTACGTACATGTCAATTTTATATTAAACGGTTTTTTCGCAAGGTGAACTTTAATCACTTGAAGTTGCTTCTTCGGACCTCCACGAACTAAATCGGCCGCAAATTTACGATTTTATTGCGGATGCGCAAAACTTTTGGATACTTATTTCATGCTTTATCTGTTATTTAATTGTAACTTTTGCTTTTTCCTGTACTCGTCCTCCTGATAGCCAGGATTTGCGGTAATAATTCTCATCGAGGCTGCTTATGATTACTCCTCCCGATAGGCTCGCATGAATGAATTTGCCGTCTTTCAGATAAATGCCGACATGGGTCGGGGCACGTTTGGAACGTGTGCCATGAAAGAACACAAGGTCTCCTTCCTGTAACGCTCTCTTTTTTATTTGCCGGCAGATGTTTAACTGTCCGTTGGTACTGCGTGGAAGCGTTATGCGGTAGACTTTCTTATAGATGCTATGGGTGAGCCCGGAACAATCTGTCCCGTGCTTGCCGCTGCCTCCATAACGGTAAGGGACACCCATCCATCTTGCGGATTCCAAATAAAGCTGATGATTGTCTTCCCGATGGATATCCATACCGAGCGCGACGCCTGCCCGTGCCAGTTCGCGGTATTTGTAGGCGGGCGTACTGCTTTTGCAGGATGTCAGTAATAAGAAAATGATTGTTATATGGATAAGTTGCCGTTTCATTCCTTTACATTGAAGTAGTTGTCCAATTCCTGTTCGGCTGAGTGATCCTCATTGATTAAATCCCGTAAAATGATCCCTTTTTCCAATAAGGCGATGCGCCGGCATATATCTGTCGTATGATTCAGGTTGTGACTGGATATAAGGATGGTGGCGCCGGTATGCTTATTGTAGTCTTGCAGCAGATGCTTGATAAGAGATTGTGAACTCGGGTCGAGAAAGTTGAAGGGTTCATCCAGTATGAGGAGCTTTGGATGGTGTATCATCGCTGCAATGATTCCGATCTTTTGTTGGTTTCCCGCAGAGAAATTACGTATGAGTTTTCTTTCTTCTATTATTTCCCCGTTCATGAAACGTTCGAAAGGTTTGAGCTGTTCATTTGTTGTTTCCTTGTCCATTCCATACATTTTCCCTATGAAATGGAAGTACTCTTTCGGTGTGAGGTAATCGATAAGGAAGCTGCTGTCGATGTAGGCACCCGTGTGCCTTTTCCATTCCTCGCTCCGGCTTACGTCTACTCCGTCCAGTTCCACGGTGCCTCGGTCTGCCCGCAGCAGGTCGAGCATGAGGCGGAACAGGGTTGTCTTTCCGGCTCCGTTGTTGCCTACCAGGCCTACTATCTCTCCTGGTTGTATGGAGTAACTTTCCATGTCTATGGCTGTTTTTGAGCCGAATGTTTTTTTTAGATGGCAAATGGTTATGTGCATAAGTGTATGTCTGTTTATCGGGTATTCCTGAATCCGTCCAGATTCACGTACCGTCTTTTCATGAAACGTCTGTATATGTTTTGCAGCCACCAGGGGTGGGTGAGTGTAAGTATGATACCGAGCATGAGCAGGATGAGCTGTCCGGCAATCTCTCCCCATATCCAGCAGAACAGGTCGTTCAGCAGTATGGGGATAAGGAAGATGAAGCCCGTCAGCAGGCTTTGAAAGGAGTTGCCGCCGGCGTTTTTCCCGGTTATTTGTGAGTCCAGAGGGAATGTCTTATGATTATATACGGCCAGTTGAAACAGTAAGGCATATATGGGCCCTGATGTCATGAACAGGCAGGTGATGGCCGTGAGGACGGTGATTTTTCCTGTCCAGATAGCGGGGATGCAGAGAACGAGTGGAATAATCAGGAGCATGATGTTGAAGTAATATTTGGCTTTTAGCAAAGAGAGAACGGACTCTTTCCGGCTGATGAGCCCATCGAGATAATTTCCTTCCACATTCATGATTTGTACTAATGTAATCACTCCAAGCACGGCGAAATTGTAGACGCAGATAAAGTTTTTCATGAAACCGGTGTCGTAAATGTTGGAGAAACTGAGCAGTATGGAGAATGCGAGCATGCAGATGATTCCTGTCCGGAACTGATTGCGTACGGCTTTGTTCCGTATGCGCAATCTGATCTCCAGACGTATGTATTCGCCTGTTTCTCCCCATCTGTCCAGAAAACTGTATTCGGAAACATGCCTTAAGCGGGTACTGTCTGACTTGGCCAGTTCTTTGCCGGCATAGTGCCGCTGTATATAAAAATCCGTCAGGTAAAGCGATAGAAGGAGGATAAGTGGAACTGCCCAGCAGAGAGGGTTCCATGAAATGAAGCCTTCACCTATGTTTAGGGTGAGGGTGTTTAGCTTGTTTCCCGGAAAAAGTATCTCTATGGCAATAAAAGTACCATAAAACACGAGAGGCAGAAATATGAAAACCAATCGTTCGTTGATTAAGGTGCGGCATAATAGATACCAGTAATTGTTGACGAGAAACAATACCCAGTATCCGGCCAAAAAACCGATGACTCCGGAAATGCCCTGATGAGTAAGAATAGCGCTGAAGGCGAATGGGATGAGCAAGGCAAACCAGAATAGGTTATGAAATCCGCTGCCGGAACGGAGCATGAAGAAGTGGATAAGCTGTCTTCTTGGAATGGGAAGCAGAATGTAGGGCTTTATTTCCTGTACAGGTATTTTCTGAAAAAGAAAGCGAAGATAAAAGTCGAGCATTAGCAGGTAGGGCATCCCCTGGTTGAACAGGCGGGACGCTTCGCCGTTTGGCCGGACGGCATGGAGAATAATAGGAAGAAACAGACCGATAAGGATGAGATAGACGAGTCCTATCCCTATGGCTATGGCGGTGATGAGCTTGGCATAGCGGTTCCTTTCGAACATGGGGTGCCTTTTGCTTGCCAGTTTCTGATGTTGCCGTAGTATTGAATAAATCATGTATCGGTCTTTATTGGTGTTTTAAGATTACACAGATTGAAAAAATGAGAATCTGTGTAATCTTGCATCGTGATAGGGATTATAGACTGTGTTCTGTCAGATATCGTTCGGCTTCGATGGCGGCTTTACATCCGCTGGCGGCGGCTGTGATAGCCTGGCGGTAATGCGGGTCGGCAACATCGCCTGCCGCGAATACCCCGGGAACCTTGGTACGGGGAGTGGCTCCTTCTGTGAGAATGTATCCGGTCTCATCCGTATCAAGATAGGGCTTGAATATATCAGAGTTGGGCTTGTGGCCGATGGCTAGGAAGAAACCGTCGATGGGCACGTCATATCGTTCTTCGTCAGGCTGTCCCAATTTCTTTACCAGATGCACGCCTTCCACGCCATTCTCACCATAGAGTCCTGCCACATTGTGTTCGAACAAGACTTCGATTTTGGGATTATTGAGGATTCTCTCTTGCATGATTTTGGAAGCGCGCAAGTAATTTTTACGGACGACAAGATACACTTTGGAGGCCAGACTGGCCAGATAGGTGGCTTCTTCGCAAGCTGTATCTCCACCTCCGACCACAGCCACAATCTTTTTGCGATAGAAAAATCCGTCACATGTGGCGCATGCGCTGACTCCCATGCCGGCATATTTCTTTTCATCCTCCAATCCCAAATATTTGGCGGTAGCTCCGGTGCTGATAATCAAGGTATCGGCCTCTATTACTTTTTCATTGTCAATGGTAATCTTATATGGGGACTTGCTCAAATCGGCCGCCGTGGCGATACCCGTTCGGATTTCCACTCCGAAACGTTCCGCTTGTTTGCGCAGGTCGTCCATTAATTCCGTTCCGCCGATACCTTCCGGATAGCCGGGAAAATTTTCCACTTCGGTTGTAGTCGTTAATTGTCCGCCCGGTTGAATCCCTTCATATAGAACCGGCGATAAATTCGCCCGTCCTGTATAAATAGCTGCGGTATAACCGGCCGGTCCGGAACCGATAATCAGACATCTTACTCTTTCATTACTCATAGTCTTTGGTTTTTTAAGGGTTAATTATCTTAGATCTATTATTTCTGCATGAGGGTACTGTTTGGCGTCCCATATAAAGTTGTTGTCCGGTATATTCTGTCTGGAGTGGTAGGAAAGGATTTCAATGGTCATTTCTTCTCCTTTTTTTGAATGTACCCGTATCAGTACCGGTTGGAGGCTGTATTGTTCTATCAGCAATTCTACCTGAGAAATATCTTGCTTCTTGTCTTCTGGAGCAAGAATGATTTTATGAGTGTTTTTCCCTTTATATAGTATGTTTTCGCCTATTTTATAAGTGAATCCTTTTTTATACAGGTTGATAAATGAGTAAGGGTTCATATATTGCAGCTCTTTTTCTGTAGGATTGCTTATATTGACCTCCTCGTTTTCGGCTATATATGTCCACTGTGTTTTACCGTTGAACCACGTGATGGTTCCTGGAGTTTCTAAGACAAAGCGATTCCCTTTTAAAGAGATGGATCCTTTTGTTTGTCCGGACAATTTGCGCTGGCGGTAATTTTGCAGCAGGAAAGTCGCTTTGATTCCACTGTCTTTGGATAGGGCATTGGAAGTCTTATCCAGAATTTCTTTGGCACGCGGTTCTTTTTGTGCTGACAATGTCATGCTGATTAGTGAGACGATACAGAATATAAGAACTTTTATGTTGCTGTTTTTTTTCATAAGGATGGTCTATGGGTGATGAAACTCTATTTTTATAACTGCAGATTGCTCAGTCTCATTTCCAGGTCTGTTTCGTCCATGCAAAGCACTTCACGCGCTTTGCTGCCTTGCGTGGGCCCTACAATGCCAGCCTTTTCCAATTGGTCCATGATGCGTCCGGCCCGGTTATATCCAATGGAAAACTTGCGTTGTATCAGTGACGTGGAACCTTGCTGATTGATAACGACCAACAGAGCCGCTTCTTTGAACATCGGGTCGAGATGGTTCATATCGACCTCGCCAAGACTTCCTTCATCAGCTTCAGGCGTATCGGGCTCGGGCAAGGCGAAAGCCTCCGGATAACTTTGCTGATGGTTAATATATTCGGCGATTTGTTCTACTTCCGGGGTATCGACGAACGCACATTGTACACGTACCGGATCGCTGCCTTGCAGATAAAGCATGTCTCCTCGTCCGATAAGTTGTTGGGCCCCGGATCTATCGAGAATGGTGCGGGAATCTATCATGGATGATACCTTTAATGCCATTCGGGCCGGGAAGTTCGCTTTGATGGAGCCTGTGATAATGTTCGTTGTTGGCCGTTGGGTGGCGATGATGGCATGGATGCCTACGGCGCGCGCTAATTGGGCGATGCGTACGATAGGGAATTCGACCTCTTTGCCTGCCGTCATGATTAAATCTCCAAATTCATCAATGATGACAACAACATAGGGCATGAAATGATGCCCGTTCTTTGGATTCAGTTTCCGTTCTTTGAATTTCTCGTTGTATTCCTTGATGTGACGGCAGCCAGCGTCTTTCAGTAACATATAACGGGTATCCATCTCTTTGCAAAGTGAGTTCAACGTCTGCACGACCTTGGTCACGTCGGTAATGATAGCGTCTTCTTCGTCAGGCAATTTGGCCAAAAAGTTACGTTCTATCGGCGCGTAAATAGCAAATTCCACTTTTTTGGGGTCGATGATGACGAACTTTAGTTCTGCGGGGTGTTTCTTATATAATAAGGAGGTGACGATTGCATTTAAGGCAACAGACTTTCCTTGTCCTGTCGCGCCGGCCACCAACAGGTGAGGAGCCTTTGCCAAATCGGCCATGTATACTTCGTTGGTTATCGTTTTGCCGAGGGCCATGGGCAATTCCATCGTTGATTCCTGGAATTTGCGGCTGGCGATGATGTCCCACATGGGCACAATCTTTTTCTTGGCATTGGGGACTTCGATACCGATGGTGCTTTTTCCCGGAATGGGAGCGATGATACGGATGCCTTCCGCAGCCAGACACAGTGCGATGTCGTTTTCAAGATTGCGGATTTTCGCAATACGGACCCCTTGTGCCGGTGTGATTTCATATAGTGTAATAGTAGGCCCCACCGTTGCGCTGATGGAAGCGATTTCTACATTGAAACTGCGCAATACGTCGATAATACGCTCTTTATTCGCTTTCTGCTCAGCCATGTCAATGGAGGGGGTATTATCTTCATATTTTTTTAGTAAGTCAAGTGTTGGATAGTGATAGTTTTCTAAATCTAATTTAGGATTGTATGGCTCAACGGGAGTGACCGTTTCGTCTTCTTTGGTTCCTCCAACCGTTACAGTAATTTCTTGTTCTGGTGTTTCATGGATAACTTCTTCTTCCGGTTCATTTTCTTCTTCCTTTTTTTCCTCCGATGGTATTTTCTCTTCTGGGGTGGCATTTGTGGATATGGTATCAGGCACATCACCGGATAAATTTACGGTAAGTGGCTGAGGATCCACATATTCGGTTGCAGGCTCGTAGCCATTGGACTCTTTTTCTTCTGTTGGATTCGGTGACGGATTACTCTCCGTATTTTTCCCTTTTCGTTTTAGATTGGGATGCAAGGCTTTACGGATTACGTGAATGGTCTCGGAGCTGAGAAATATGCAAAACAACAGGGCTGTGACAAAAAGTAACAATGCCAAACCGGTGGCTCCTATTTGGGAAATCAGCCATTCGCTTGCGTTGTATCCATGGAGTCCTCCCGGGTAGCAAAAGCTGCTGGCAAAGACACCTCCGAAGATGAATGCCAAAAAAATGGATCCCCAAATGAGCAATGCGGAGCAACTGAGAAACCATTTCCATAAATGAAAACGGTAAGCTTTCATCAGTTTTAATCCGGCAACGGCCAAAAAGACGGCAATAAAGTAGGAAGGAATACCAAAACAGTCATTTATAAAGTATTCGGCTACCTGTGCTCCACGTGCTCCCGCGTAATTTTGTATGTGATTGTTTGTAGAAGCGAGTTCACCCGTATGTGGATGCTCTAAGATGCTTTGGTCAGCCGCGCCGGTGAAAAAGAAAGAGGTAAAAGCCAATAACATATATACGGCTATGATGACACATAACAATCCTATGATGAAAGATAGGGTTTCATTTCTGATAAATCCGGTGAGCTTATTATTTGATGTCGTTTCCTTTTTAAGTCCTTTATTTGATTCTTTCTTAACCATGTGACGATAATTAACGTTTGTCCGGCAAATATACTTGAAAAACATAAATAAATATCCTAATTATCGGCTTTTTTCATAACTTTGCCTGCCAAAAACAGCGTTTATGGAAAACAGATCACAAGTTATATTCGACAGAAATACGGTAGAGTTTGTAACGGTGGCCGCCGAATTTTGTGCTTTTTTGGAGCGGGCGGAGTCACGGAAGCGCAAAGACTTTGTTGATACGGCTCTTAAAATACTTCCCTTGCTTTATATAAAAGCTTTGATGGTGCCTTCATGCGAAATGCCGGGGGACAATGCGCCGGAAACTTTTGTTACCGAGGAGGATTATGAAGTGTTGCGTCTTACTTTGGCCCATTTGATGGGAGAAAAAGACGATTACTTGGAAGTATTCTTACAGGATATGGTTTATAGTGATACTCCTATTAAGAAAAATATATCAGAAGATTTAGCCGATATCTATCAGGACATTAAAAATTTTGTGAGTGTATTTAAATTGGGATTTGACGAGACCATGTATGATTCATTGGCCATTTGCAAAGAAAATTTTGAGCTGTATTGGGGACAGACTTTGGTAAATACCATGCGTGCTTTGCATGATGTGCGGTATAATCGTTTAGGTGATGAGGCAGAGGAGGATATGGAGGATGAGCAGATTGATTAAACGTACTATATCCAAGGCGGAGATTAGAGTTTTGCCTATCGTCGCGTTTGGGGGGAGAATTATTACAATTCAGACTGTTGCCGATGCGGAGAAAGCCGTTGAGTTTTTGCTGACACAAAAGATGGTAGGGGTTGATACGGAAACCCGTCCTTCATTTGTCAGTGGAAAAAGTTATAAAGTATCTTTGTTACAGGTGTCTACCGATGAGGTGTGTTTTTTGTTCCGTTTGAATTATATAGGTTTTCCCGTTTCCATACAACGTTTTCTTGAAGATGTGAATGTGATGAAAATCGGACTTTCTCTTAAGGATGATTTCGGGGCTTTGCATAAGCGTTCTGATTTTAAGCCAGGCGAGTTCATTGATTTGCAAGACTATGTCCGTAAGTTTTGCATTGAGGATTTGAGTTTGCAAAAAATATATGCTATCTTATTTGGACAGCGTATTTCGAAGAATCAGCGTCTGAGTAATTGGGAAGCGGAAGTCCTGAATGACAAGCAAAAATTGTATGCCGCAACGGATGCCTGGGCTTGTCTGATGATTTATCGTTATATGGAACACTTATGGCGGACGGGAAATTATCATATAGAAGAAAAAAAGATTGAAACAACAGTAAAAGAAGAACATGGAATGTAAGAGCGTTTTTCTCAAGCCAGGGAAAGAGGAATCGTTGAAGCGTTTTCATCCTTGGATATTTTCAGGTGCCATTCATCATATTGAGGGGGAACCGGATGAGGGTGATTTGGTAAAAGTTTATACGGCTGAAAAAGAGTTCATGGCGTTGGGACATTTTCAAATAGGAAGCATTGCTGTCCGGGTTTTGTCTTTTCAGGATGAGCTGGTGAATGAGGACTTTTGGAGACGAAAGTTGACGGTCGCGTATGATTTGAGGAAAAGTATCGGAGTGGCTTTGAATCCGTTAAATAATACATTCCGTTTAGTACATGGTGAAGGGGACAATCTTCCGGGACTTGTCATTGATGTGTATGGAAAGACCGCAGTGATGCAGGCCCATTCAGTGGGTATGCATGTTTGCCGGATGGAGATTGCCGAGGCTCTTTCGGAAGTGTTAGGCGACACGATAGAGAATATTTATTATAAATCAGAAACAACTTTGCCGTACAAAGCCGACCTTGGACCGGAGAATGGCTTTATTAAAGGAGGCTGTACGGATAATGTGGCAATGGAGTATGGTTTGAAATTCCATGTTGATTGGTTAAAGGGACAGAAGACTGGCTTTTTTGTCGACCAGCGTGAAAATCGGGTCTTATTAGAGAAATATGCGGAAAACCGTACCGTTTTGAATATGTTTTGTTATACAGGCGGTTTTTCTTTTTATGCGATGAGAGGCGGTGCCAAGTTAGTTCATTCGGTGGACAGTTCTTCCAAAGCTATTGATTTGACAAATCAGAATGTTGAATTGAACTTTCCGGATGATACGCGTCATGCGGCGTATGCGGAAGATGCATTTAAGTATTTAGACAGAATGGGAGACCAATATGACTTGATTATTTTGGATCCACCCGCATTTGCCAAGCATAAAGATGCATTGCGGAATGCTTTACAAGGGTATCGTAAATTGAATGCGAAGGCATTTGAGAAGATAAAGCCCGGAGGTATTTTGTTTACTTTTTCCTGTTCCCAAGTTGTGACAAAGGAAAATTTCCGCACAGCTGTGTTTACAGCTGCAGCCATGTCGGGACGAAATGTCCGTATTCTGCATCAGCTGACTCAGCCTGCTGATCATCCGGTCAATATCTATCATCCGGAAGGGGAATATTTGAAAGGATTGGTCTTATATGTTGAATAAATAGCTTATAATATTAAAAAGTGCTAAAATAGTACTCTTTTTTATTGAAAGATATGTTGCATAGCATATAAATGCTTATCTTTGCAATGTGTTTTTCATGGTATTAGATTTAAGGTTAAGGAAGATTGGGAATCGGGAGATTCCCTTCTTTTATTTTTATAGGTTGATGCCTTTCTTCTAATGCCTGTTTTACCAGCCGCCTCCTAATGCTTTATATAATTGGATCAGGGATATTTGCTTGTCTCGGATGGCATTGCTTAACCCGATTTGGGCATCGAAGTATCCACGCTGTGCATCCAACACATCCAGGTAACCAATGACTCCATTGATATATTGCAATTGGGAGAGCTCAACATTTATTCTGGCGGCTTGTTCCAGTTTGAGACGCGATTCATAAATATCTTTGATTTTGTTGAAATCTACAATCGCATTACGGACATCTTTGAAAGCGGTAAGGACTGTTTTTTCATAGCTGTAGCATGCTTGCTCATATACTGATTTTTGCGCTTTCAATATAGCCCGGTTTTTTCCCATGGCGAAAAGGGGCGTCAGTAAACTGCCGCTTAAAAAATGGTAAGGTGATTGAAGGACATTTGATAGTTCATCGCTTTCCAGTCCGTAATGGGCTGTTAAGGTGAGCCTTGGAAACCTATTTGTATAAGCAATGCCTACCGCCGCGTTTGCGGCAATTAGTTCTTGCTCCGCTTTTCTGACATCCGGACGCCTTTCCAATAAATGGGACGGTAATCCGATAGGCAAGGTTTCCGGCAGTTTGATGTTTTCCGGTAAAATAGCTCTTTGGATTTTGTAGGGATATTCACCGGCAAGAAATGCTATCTCGTTTTCTTTCAATGATATGTTCCGCTCTAAATCGGGAATAAGAGTTGCGGTACGGGCGAATTCTACTTGGGCTTGTTGGTAGGATGTTTCAGAGGTCAGTCCTCCTTCGAAACGTATTTTGGCTAAACGCATTCCCTCTTTTCTGGCTTCTAATGTCTGTTTTACGATGGCCAGTTCGTTATCTAAAGCTGTGAGTTCAAAATAAGACTGAGCCACTTCTGCAATAATGCTCATCTGTAAGGCTCTTTGAGATTCAATGCCGGAGAGAAATTGAGCAATGCTTTTATCTTTAGCCCAACGTAAGTTTCCCCATAAATCTATTTCCCAAGACGCAATGGCTTTAGCTTCATAACTGATATCCGAAGAATAGCTTTCCCCTCCATAGTTTTCAGCTTCCTTTTCTGTATATATTTTCCCGTCTATTTGTGGAAATAACTTGGCATAATCTATACGTTTCATGGCAGCAAGCTCTTTTACCTTAGCCGCGGCTATTTTCAAATCTTTGTTATGGATTAACGTCTTTCTTATCAATGTATGTAGGGTTGTATCGGTATAGATTTCCCACCATTTCATATCAGCGATGGATAAAGAATCTTTTTGCCCTAAGTCAGTCAGTTGATCAGGCAGATTGAGCTGAGGACGCATGTATTTGTGTCCGATTTGGCATGAGGCAAGACAGAGTATCAGTCCATTTAGTATGCAGAATATATATTGTTTCATAATTACCTTATTTATATACTTTAGCTTTCATTTTATAAATCAGTACGAAAAAGAATGGAACAAGCAGAATACCGATTGTTACGGCTCCTATCATTCCAAAAAACACACCTGTTCCTATTGCTTGTCTACTTGCTGATCCAGGACCGCTTGCGATAACCATAGGGAGCATTCCTAAAATGAATGCGAGAGAGGTCATTAGAATCGGGCGGAAACGAAGCCGGGAAGCATGGATAGCAGCTTGTACGACATCTGCTCCTTTGTCTGCTTGTATTTTTGCAAATTCAACAATTAGGATGGCATTTTTGGCTGCCATGCCTATCAGCATAACTAATCCTATTTGGAAATAGACATCGTTTTCTAACCCGCAAAACCATACGCCCATATAAGCGCCTAATGCGGCTACAGGTAAAGAGAGCAATACGGCTATTGGTACGCTCCAACTTTCGTAGAGAGCGGCCAGAAATAAAAAAACAAATAAAAAAACTAAGGCTAGAATCATAGCTGTTTGTCCACCTGCTTGTTTCTCCTGATAGGAAAGCCCGCTCCATTCAATGCCTATATTATCGGGCAAATGATCGTGAGCGATTTGTTTTATAATGTGCATTGCTTGTCCAGAACTATATCCTTCGGCGGCAGTTCCACGTATGACAGCGCTATTGAACATGTTGAAACGTTTAATACTGCCTGGTCCGGTTGTGTAGGAGGTTGTACCTAATGATGTGAGTGGTATCATGGCATTATCGGTACCCCGTACAAAAAATAAGTTTATATTTTCCTTATGTTCACGATATGGAGCTTCTGCCTGAATGTATACCCGGTAAATCCGGTTGAACATATTAAAGTCGTTCACGTACACTGATCCCGTATAAGCTTTCATCGTAGAGAAGATGTCAGCCAATGGTACTCCGGCAAATTTTACTTTATCACGATCCACATCGAAATAAAGTTGGGGAATTTCAGCTTGCAAAGAAGATGACAGGCCGGATAGTTCTTTGCATTGTGATGCATAATATAATAAGGTATCACTTGCTTGGACGAGATTGTCGAATGTCGCGTCTCCACGCGCTTCTAATTGCATTTCGAATCCTCCCGAGCTTCCCAACCCTGGGATTACAGGAGGAGTGGAAAGGTAAACTTTGCATTCGGGATATTCATCGAGGTCTTTTTTGACTTGTGCCATAATCTCATCGACAGGTTGAGAGTTCCGTTCGTTCCATGGTTTCAGGATAACTGTCAATTCACTTCTTCCTTGATTGCTGCCTACCCGAGGACTACTACCTGCCACACTCTGTACATATTCTACTGCTGGATTTTTCATTAAATAGGTTACAGCTCTTTCTGTCACGTTGCGTGTACGTTCCAATGTGGCTCCTTCCGGTAATTCCAGTTCTATTTTAAAATATCCTTGGTCTTCGACAGGAAGAAAACTGCCGGGAATGAATTTATGTATGAGTATGATGGCAATCAGAACCATTCCAAAAGAACTTAATACTCGCCTGGGATGCTTGATTAAGCGGGAGATGAGTATGATGTATTTTTTGTTGCTGATGTGGAGCCATGCATTGATATGGCGAAATATGATATTTTTTTTGTCTTTAGGATTTTTAGGTTTCATAATAAGTGAACACATGACAGGGCTCAATGTCAAGGCTACAATCGTGGAGAGTAATACGGATACGACAATCGTTACGGTAAATTGGCGGTATAATTGTCCGGTAATTCCTCCTAAGAAACTTACAGGTACGAAAACGGCGGCTAATACTAATGAGGTGGCAATAATGGCACCTGTCAATCCATCCATAGCCTTTTTTGTCGCTTCGTATGGAGGCAGATTTCCTTCTTCCATAATCCGTTCTACATTTTCCACTACTACAATAGCGTCGTCTACAACAATTCCGATGGCGAGAACCAACCCCAATAAGGTTAGTATATTGAGGGAAAAACCGAATATTAACATGAAACCAAATGTACCGATTAAGGAAATAGGCACGGCTATTAAAGGTATGACAGTTGCTCTCCAGTTTTGCAAAGAGAGGAATACCACGACAATAACCAAGAAAAGAGCTTCAAATAATGTCTTATATACTTCGTGGATGGATTCTGAAATATAGGTTGTCATATCGAAAGGTATTTTGTAATGCATACCTTCAGGAAAGTTTTTACTGATGCCTTCCATTGCCTCTTTTACTTTTTTCGCTACTTCCATTGCGTTAGCTCCAGGCAGCATATAAATACCTAAGACAGCGGCATTTTCTCCATTAATGTTACTTTCTGTATTGTAAGAAGAGGCTTCGAGAGAGATTCGCGCAACATCTCGCAACCGTATGATAGAGCCATCGGCATTGGCCCGTACTACAATTTCCTCAAATTGACTGACAGTGGACAACCGGCCTTGGGTAGTAATGGGAATCGTAACATCAAGTCCCGTTACGGGCTGTTGTCCTAATACTCCGGCTGCAGATTCTCTGTTTTGGTCTTTTAATGCATTTTGTAAGTCGGCTACAGTCAGTCCGAAATTGGCTAATTTATCAGGCTGCACCCATATTTGCATAGCATAATAGCGGCTGCCTATATTGGAAACACGTCCGACTCCAGGAATACGACGGATTAAATCGAGGACGTTCAATGTCGCAAAATTACTGAGATAGATTTCGTCAAATTTGGGGTCTGTTGAAGTCAGACAGAGAGTCATTAATTGACTGGCTGCTTGTTTCTCAACCGATATGCCATTTTGCACAACCTCTGCAGGAAGACGGGATTCTGCCAGTTTTAGCCGGTTTTGTATTTCTACAGCCGCCAAGTCCGGATCGGCAGATATGTCGAAAGTTACAGTTGCCGAGAATCCTCCTGAATTGGAACTGTTCGACTCCATGTAAAGCATTCCGGGAGTACCGTTTAATTCTTGTTCTATTGGAGTAGCTACAGCTTGGGATACAGTTAGAGCACTTGCTCCAGGGTATGATGCACTGATTTTTACAACCGGAGGGGTAATCTGTGGATATTGATCAATAGGTAACATCGTCAATCCGATGATACCGGCAATGACGATTAATATGGAGATAACTATTGAAAAGACGGGTCTGTCTATAAAAAAGTTTACTTTCATAAGACATGTTGTTTTTAGTTCTCATTTTGCAAGGTTGAACTTACTCTGACTTTGATTCCTGGATTCAGCTTGTGGTATCCTTCGGTTACAATAAATTCTCCCGGAGCTAATCCTCTTTCTACAACGACCTGATTCTGGAATTCTGGTCCAAGTTCAATAAAACGTCTTTCCACGGTGGAGTCTTTACGCATAACATAGATGTAAGCTCCTCCTTTTTCAATCATTACGGATTTTAATGGCACAACTGTCGCATTTTCCCTGACATCCAACAATAATTTGACTTTAGTAAATTGTCCCGGTAATAATACACGTTTAGGATTAGGCATTTCTGCGCGTACGGAGAACGTTCCGGTGCGTGGGTCTACTTGCGGTTCAGCAAAGTCAACATACCCTTTATATGGATAGACCGTATTGTCCGCCAAAGTGATGGATATGTTGGGTTGCCATGACCGTGTGGAATCTTTTTCTCCCAGATTCACATTTCGTTCTTTACTTTTTAGATAATCCAAGGCTGTCATGCTGAAGTCTACCAAAACAGTATCGCTTTTTACAATGGTTGCAAGCAGCGATTTGCCTCCTGTGCCAACAAGAGTTCCTAGGTCTACATGGCGTTTGCTGATATGTCCAGAGAGAGGAGAACGAACAATTGTATATCCGAGTTCTTGTTCTGCTTGATATAAATCGGCATCACTCATGGCGACAGAAGCTTCTGCCGTTTCATAAGCAGCTACAGCGTTGTCCAAATCCAATTGGCTGGCCGCATTCTGTTCATAGAGGGGACGGATTCGTTCCAAATCGCGTTTTGCTTTCTGAGCTTGTGCTTCATCTTTTTTTAATTGGGCGCGCGCTTTGTCTGCTTTGGCCCTGTATTGATCCTGATTAATGACGAAAAGGACTTGATTTTTTGTAACATACGTACCTTCTTCAAAAAGCATTTGTTCTAAATATCCTTCTACGCGCGCATGTACTTCCACGAATTGTTGTGCTCGTATTCGTCCGACATATTCTCCGTAGATTTCTACATTATCTTTTACTACAGGCGCTATAGCCACTACTGGTGGATTTGGTTTGGGGGCAGGTTTATGAGATGTCACTATATACATAGTGATAATGGCTACTATGCCGATTAATCCAATGGCACTTCTTTTTTTTCTTAGTGTGATGTCTTTCTTTGTAAAAAATAGTCTCATACTTTACTCTTTAAATGCTATAACTATATATACAAGCTGTGTGCTAAAGGGCGCAAATTTAATTAATTATCTCTTATATAATGGTTTGTCTGCTTATGATTCATATAATCCGTGTGGAATTTTTCCCACGGATGTGGAAAAAATCCACATAAATGACTGTAGAAGTGGTGTTAGATGAATTAGAGGAGAAGAGTGAGCCTGAAAGAGTAATAGATTGATTATGGTTGAAAAGTATGAGGTAATGAATTCTCGTTCGTCACTTAGTTTTTTGATGACTGCATCCGTAAAGATTTCCCAACCTTTATTCCGATGTGAACCACTTTTGTGCGTCTTTAAAAATTATATTTTAGTAAACAAAAAAGCAGTTACTTGTTTGTAACCGCTTAATTTTGAAAGTGGTGCCAACGGGAATCGAACCAGTGACACAAGGATTTTCAGTCCTTTGCTCTACCAACTGAGCTATGGCACCTTTCTTATATTTGCTTGCAAAGATAAGGCAAGCATTTGAATCTTACAAATTTTGTAATGGAAAAATGCTGATAATAATCATGATGAGCTTATTATCAACATTTATTTTACTTAATTCTTTTGCAAAGGATTCCAACCTTGAGCTTTTAATTCAAATTCCTGGCCGTCACGAGTGATTAAAGCAGTACCTAGTTCCGGTTTGGTGATATGACCGATAATACGTATGTTTTCTATTTCAGCAACTTTCTCATGATCAGTTATTGGAATTGTGAATAGAAGTTCATAATCTTCTCCTCCGTTCAGAGCACAAGTAATTACGTTCATATTAAGTTCTTCGGCCATTACGGCTGTTTGGTAGTCAAGTGGTATACGTTCTTCATATATACGACATCCTACGTGACTTTGGGTACAGATATGCATTAATTCAGAAGAGAGTCCGTCGGAAATGTCCATCATGGCAGTAGGTTTAATATCCATATTATGCAGTCTTTCAATAATGTCACGGCGGGCTTCCGGTTTCAATTGCCGTTCTAGCAAATATTCTTTTCCGGAAAAATCAGGGTTAATATCCTGTTGTCCTTGAAATACCTTTTTTTCACGTTCCAGTAATTGGAGTCCCATATAAGCAGCTCCCAAATCTCCGGTTACACAAATTAAGTCGGTTTCATGTGCTCCATTACGGTATACAATCTTGTCTTTATCTGCTTCTCCTATGCAGGTAATGCTGATAGCCAAACCTGTGAGAGAAGAAGTCGTATCTCCTCCTATGATATCTACATGATGTGAGTCACATGCTAATTTTAGCCCTGTATAAAAATCTTCCATATCTTCTACACAGAAGCGTTTGGAGATGGCCAAGGAAACCGTTATTTGTCGTGGAGTTCCATTCATGGCATAAATATCTGAAAGATTGACCATAGCGGATTTGTATCCTAAATGTTTTAAAGGAGTGTAAGTCAAATCGAAATGCACTCCTTCCATTAGTAAATCCGTTGTTACCAATATCTGTCTGTCTGGGTATTCCAAGACGGCTGCATCATCTCCAATACCATATCGAGTGGATGGGTTCTTTAATTCGATGTTTTCTGTGAGATGTTTAATTAAGCCAAATTCACCTAAAGTGGCTATTTCTGTCTTGTTCTTTTCCTGCATAATAATTAAGCTCTGTTTATCAGTTCACGCATGATAGCGGTCATTTTCGGTTGTGCTTCATCGGCAGCTTTTTGGACCTCTTCATGGGTAACTTCCACTATTTTACCTTCTACCCCCAAATCTGTAATGACTGAGATGCCAAATACTTTAATGCCACAATGGTTTGCTACAATCACTTCCGGAACCGTGGACATACCTACGGCATCTGCACCGAAAATGCGGAAGAGTTTATATTCGGCCGGAGTTTCAAAGGTGGGGCCTTGCGTTCCCACGTAAACGCCTTCTTGTATTTTTATGCCTTTTTCATTTGCTATTTCTTTTGCTTTACGAATCAGTTCTTTATCGTAGGCTTCGCTCATGTCAGGGAAACGGGGACCGTATGGGATATTCTTTCCACGTAAGGGGTGTTCTGGAAAATAATTGATATGGTCTGTTATGATCATCAAGTCGCCAATGGAGAATTCTGGATTGGTGCCTCCGGACGCATTAGACACGAATAACGTTTTAATACCAAGTTCACGCATTACACGTACAGGAAAAGTGACCTCTTTCATGTTATAACCCTCATAATAGTGGAAACGTCCTTGCATGGCCATAATATCTTTATTGCCTAATTTCCCAAAGATGAGTTTACCACTGTGTCCTTCTACGGTCGATACGGGAAAATTAGGAATTTCTTCATATCGTATTTCATATTTTTCAGTAATTTCGTTAGCAAGACTACCTAATCCTGTTCCTAATATGATTGCGGTTTCTGGTTTAGTGTGCATTCTCTTTTTTAAAAAGGATGCTGTTTCTTGAATTCGTTCTAACATAGTTTATAATGTTTTGGTTAAATTGTTCTTCTTGTCCGAGTAAAAATTCAATTTCTACAGGTAGAGCATATATATGCTCTTTTATTTCTTCATTTAGTGGGAGATGTACTATGCGGGTTGCATCTTTTTCGGTTGTAATCAGTATGCGTTTATCTCCTTTTAGCGTATTGAATATGTGTTGAATACGTTGTGCGTCTTTTTCAGTAAACTGATGGTGATCTGCAAAGTGTAGCGGCGTGATTTGCGATGAATAGGCCGATAAGTCATTTAGTAACTGCTGTGGAGAAGCGATGCCTGTGAGCAATAATATTTTTTCATCTTTTTCTAAACTCTCTAATTCTCGTTTAGGAGCTTTGGAGAAAACCGGAGTTAAAGCACCATATTTTAGTGTTGAAAAATAAAGTTTTTGGTATGGATATAAATCCATATATTTAATGATGACTCTGAAGTCCATAGGTCTTAAATCTCTTGGACATTTGGTGAAGATCACGATATTAGCCCTGTTCTTCCCGCTTTCCGGTTCCCGTAAACGTCCGGCAGGCAGTAATGCGTCTTCGTTGATGGGCCGGTGATAATCGGTTAATAATATATTTATTCCGGGTTTGACATAACGATGTTGGTATGCGTCATCCAATAAGATGACATCTGTTTGCGGAGCTATTTTTTCGTTACTTAATAATTCGATTCCATGACAACGGTTTTTGTCTACTGCCATGTATATAGATGGGAATTTTTTTTTCATTTGGTAAGGCTCATCTCCGATTTTCATCATGGAGGTCGTTTCGTCTGCTAAGATGAAGCCTTTGGACTTTCTTTTATATCCTCTGCTCAATACGGCTACTTTATATTCTTTTTGTAACAACTTTATCAAATATTCTGTGTGAGGGGTTTTCCCGGTTCCGCCTACGGTGATATTGCCTATTGAGATAACCGGAATGTCAAAGCTTTTGGAAATAAGAATACCCCAGTCAAATAATCGGTTGCGAAAACTTACCCCTATACCGTATAAGAAGGATAAAGGATAGAGCCATCGGTTTATTTTGATAAAGCCGTTATTCATGTCTTGTGTTGTTTTTATAGATTAAAATTGGGTTCAAAAGGTATGCGGGCTTGGATATGGTCTTGATTTTGAAGGCTTTTGATAAACTGAATGCATGGATAATATTCTTCAAATGTTTCTTTCATTTGAGATGTTATGTATTCATCTTTTTTTTGGCTAAATAAATTCATCAGGAAATTCTCAGGTTTGGGATAACTTAATATGTCATATTCCATAATTTGGGCTTCTTCAGCTGCAAGTTCTATGGCTCTTTCTATGCCTCCCAATTCGTCAACTAAGCCGATATCTTTTGCCATTTCACCTGTCCATACCCGCCCTTCGGCTATTTTCTCAACAGCCTCGTTACTCATCTTTCTACCATCAGCACAGCGAGATATAAATAGATTGTATCCTCTGTTTATTTCAGCTTGCATATATGTACGTTCTTCTGCATTAAAAGGGCGGAAGATTGTTCCTATGTCAGAGAATTTGTTCGTTTTTACAACATCTGTATGGATACCCAGTTTATCAGTAAGCAGCCCCTGCATGTTGGGAATCATTCCGAAAATTCCAATAGACCCCGTGAGGGTAGTAGGCTCGGCAACAATCTTGTTTGCTGCACAGGATATATAATAGCCTCCTGATGCTGCATATCCTCCCATCGATACAATGACGGGCTTTTTTTCTTTCAAAGTTACGACTTCATGCCATATTTGTTCTGAGCCAAAAGCGCTTCCACCAGGAGAATTTACACGTAAGACGACCGCTTTTATATTTTCATTGTCGCATAGCTTTTGTAAAGTCTTGCACATTTTCTTTGAACTGATTCCCTCATCGGTGGAAGTCATGTCATCAATGCCACCTTCAGCATAATAAATGGCGATGGAGTTCTCACTGTTGTTATGTGGAGCGATATCCTCTATGTTTATCATCTCTTCCAGCGAAAGGGTATTGAGAGATGTTTGTTCATCAATGTGCATCAAGTTCTGGAGGTACTTTTTTACTTCGCTTTGATAGATAAGTGTGTCAATCATACCATTAGATATATAGTCAGTTGCAGCTCTTAAAGTTACAAGGCGATCTGCGTAGGCATTTAAAGAATCTTTGGGAAGGTGACGGGAGTGTGAAACGCCTTCCAATAGTTGATTCCATATGGAATGTAGAAAGGCGGTGACTTGTTCGCGGTTGGCCTCGCTCATGCTATTTGAAATATAGGGCTCTACAGCAGATTTATACGCTCCTACCTTAAATATCTGCATTTCAATACCGATCTTATCTAATAAATCTTTATAAAATATGGGTTGTGAAGCCATGCCAACCCAATTGACATTACCTTGCGGGTTCAGTAACATCTTATCTGCAACGCTGCATAGATAGTAGTTTCCCTGAGTATAAAAATCTCCGTATGATATGATAAATTTTCCGCTTTCTTTGAATTTCAATAATGCATCTCTTATTTCTTGAATCGTTGCAGGAGATGTAGTCAGGGCTCCGGCTTTCAGATAAATACCTTTTATATTCTCATGGTTTTTAGCTTTTTCTATGGATGATAATATTTCTTTTAGTCCATAGGTAGGATAGAAATCTCCCCAAATGAAATTGAATGGGTCTTCTTGTGTTTGTTCTGTGATGTTTCCCGATAAGTTCAGTACCATTACAGAGTTTTCTTTAACAATGGTTTGAGTATTATTGGAGGCAAAGATACCAATGATTATCGCCACACAGATAATACTAACGATAATTCCGGTGAAAATAATCCCGGCAACAGTTGCGAGGGTAAACTTTATGAAATCTTTCATTGTGTTTTAGACCTTTTGATTTTATAATTGTTTTTGTTCTCTGAACGAAAAACGCATTGAATTATTATACGTTCAATTTCGAAAATATATATGCAAACTATTTCAATGAACAAAGATAGAGGATTTTTCTTCAATATTAGTTATTTATTCAAAAAACATTTTTTCTTTAACCCAAATCGGTCATTAGAAACGGGATTACCTTAATTTCTAGTGACCTCCATTAGAAAAACAGGCTTGTATATGGTTAA
>CANQSM010000055.1 GCA_947626525.1 uncultured Phocaeicola sp.
GGGGGTTCTTTGTAAAGTTACAAAATATCTATCATATTGGCAAATAATTAGTTGACTAAATTCTGAATATCCCTAATATAGTTACTTTCCTCCTCGAATCAAATTCATAAACTCTTCCCGTGTAGTGGAACGGTTAAATGCACCGGTAAAGTCGGAAGTAGTGGTAATAGCATTCTGTTTTTCCACTCCCCTCATCTGCATACACATGTGTTGAGCTTCCACAACTACCATCACCCCTAATGGGCTCAATGTTTCCTGGATACATTCCTTTATTTGCAAAGTCATCCGTTCCTGTACCTGAAAGCGATGAGAAAAGACATCCACTACCCGCGCTATTTTGCTCAATCCAGTAATGTAACCATTCGGAATATAAGCAATATGTACTTTCCCGTAAAACGGCAACATGTGATGCTCGCACAAGGAAAAGAAATCAATATCCTTCACTATAACCATTTGCCTGTAATCTTCTTTAAATTTTGCAGAATTCAAAATTGCTTTCGGATCCATGCGATACCCTCGCGTTAAAGTTGCCATCGCCTTCGCTACCCGCTCCGGAGTATTCAACAATCCTTCACGCTCTACATTTTCACCCAACAACGCCAATATTTCTTTGTAATGTCCCTTCAGCTTTTCTATATGAGACCCCGCAACATCCAATTCTTCTTGCATCATAACGGTATATTTATCTGTCCACGAACAATTGAAACCTCTTTGAACATGCCTGTATCTTTCAATTTACGCATCACAGCATCAGCTTCTTCTATACTTCGAAAGTCTCCTACTCGGCAAAGCCATCTCGGGTTTACAAAATGAGTATATACAGCCAAATCCGGAAATTGCTCCTTCACCTTTGCTGCTATCGCACTCGCTTCATTACGAGCCGTCCGAGAATTATTTCCTGCATATACCTGCACACGAAAACCAGCCATTTTCATTGTCTGTTTCTCTCTATCTTCCACTGTGTTCGATATCTCAATAGGCTTACCTATCAGACGCTCCAGACGAGAATCTTGATAAAGCGTAACGGCTCCCTCGCCCAGTTTTCGTTTCTTCAAATGAGTAACTATGTCATTTTGGGCAGAAAGAAACGTAACGGGAAACAACAAAAGAATAACAATTCCTACATGTTTCATTTCATTAAACAATTTATTTATAAACTCAAGAAAGCTTTATCTTTTCCTATATACCCCTCACATCAGACATGAAGCGTATAAAGAACTATTATTTCTTAACAAAGAGCGAAAGAACATACAAACGGTATGTCCTTAAGACGCTCTCCAGTATCTTTTCTATTTAAATGCATCAATGATTCCCTTGAAATCAGCAACTTTCAAGGCAGCGCCACCAATCAGTCCACCGTCTACATCTTGATTCGCAAATAATTCTTTTGCATTAGAGGGTTTGCAACTACCGCCATACAAAATAGAAGTATTTTCTGCTACTTCTTTTCCATATTTTTCAGCAATTGTAGAACGGATGTAAGCATGAATTTCCTGTGCTTGTTCCGCTGTAGCTGTTTTTCCCGTACCAATAGCCCAAACCGGCTCATACGCCAATATAATCTTTGAAAAATCTTCTGCAGAAAGATCATACAACGAACCTGCCAACTGAGCATATACCACTTCATTCTGTTTTCCAGCCTCACGTTCTTCCAATACTTCGCCAATACAGAAAATAGGAGTCAGTCCGTTAGCCAAAGCCAGTTTCACTTTTTCTTTCAAGATTTCAAAAGTCTCATGATAATAAGCACGACGCTCAGAGTGGCCCAAAATCACATATTTAGCACCTGTAGAAGAGATCATTTCTGCAGAAACTTCACCCGTATAAGCGCCTGAAACCTTATCCGCACAATTCTCTGCACCTACACCTATAACCGTAGCATCTACCAACGGAGTAACTGAAGCTAAATGAATAAAAGGAGTACAAATCACCACATCACAATTAGGCTTATCAGCTACTAAAATCTCGTTCAATTCTTTTGCAAGAGCAATACCTTCCTGAAGATTTTTGTTCATCTTCCAGTTCCCTGCTACAATGTTTTTTCTCATTTCCGTCTAAAATTAATGTTAATCTATTTTCTTTTTTCCAACCGATCAATCAAGGTTTTATCCAGCATTGTGAATAAAAGTAAAGGAATAACAAACCAAGCAACCACTACTAAAATTTTGTTTTGCAATGTCTGAGGTTTAACCTGAGCCAAAGATAGCTGATCCAGCTTTCCAGACAGGTCATATTCATCGGGCAAATTACGACAACTCCATTTATTAACAATCATTCCGTTTTTTATCAAGACCAGTCCCGGATTGGAACGGATGATAGTCTTCAAAGTCGTGTCATCAGCCGTACAATAAGGATATTCCGCTCCTGTCCTCTCACGCCACAGTTCCATGTCTTCATTCAAAGAAGAAGTCAGACAATAAAAAGCATAACCATTCTCCATACTGTAATCGTAAATTTCATTGATTAAATCAATATACCCATCATCAGCCTTATCCAAACGATTTGCCACCAATAAAAAAGTATATCCTTTATCAGACAAAATTCGCTCGGTCACATCTTCTCCTGTTTCCGCTAAGTAAAGAGAGAAATCATGAATAGGAGGTTCATATCCTTTCTCTTTTAAAACCGTTTTTGTATCTACAAAAGTCCAAGTACTATCCGGATAATTATCCAAAGTAAACTCTTTCCGTTCCCCATTCTTCTCCATAATAAATAAGCTCTCATATACAGACGGTTTCTCTCCTTCAGGTATGCGCATGCCTTCTAAAATATTCGCCCCTATATGATAGGGACGAAAATCGAAAATCGGCAAATAACTGACACAATACAATGAAATAGCCGAAATATATAATAATGTATACAATGAAATCAGCCATTGACTCTTCTTGCTGATGATTCGTATCATCAGGTCGGACCACTTAAACAGTGAAAATGCCGCAATAAGAAAAAAAACATTTTTCCAGAAAGTTTCCCAATTTGTCAGAATGATAGCATCCCCAAAACAACCACAATCGGAAACAGGATTCATGATTGCCAGATACAGCGTAAAAGGAGTCATGAAAAACATAAAAACAAAAAGGGAAATAGTAGTCAGCTTCCGCCGTATGCCAAAAAATAAAAAGACACCTAATGTAAATTCTATCACAGCTAATAATATAGAGCCAAAAAGAGGAAAAAAATCCGGAATATAATTCCACAATCCGAAAGCCTGCAAATAGTCTTCTACCTTATAACAAGTCCCCTGCGGATCATTTGCTTTAATAAATCCGGAAAAGATAAAAACTCCCGCCAAAACAAACCGGCAAAAATTCGTCCATACACTCTTAACCCTATGTATGCTATTATTTTCCAAACTCAAGTTTAATCAATCCAAAAACCGAATAGTTTATCATATCCATATAGTTGGCATCAATACCCTCGGATACTAACGTCTGCCCTGCATGACTCTCAATCTGTTTCGTTCTGTAAATCTTCATCAAAATCAAATCTGTGTACGAACTGATACGCATCGAACGCCAAGCCTCATCATAATCATGATTTTTAGCAATCATCAAATCTAGAGCCATCTTCGCATATTTATCATAATAATCCAGCGCCTCCTCCACACTCATATCATCAGTTTCCGCATAGCCATGTTCCAGTTGAATCAAACCAATAATTCCATAGTTAACTATGGCCATAAACTCCGGTCGGATACCTTCGCTTATCATAGTAACTCCTTTAATCTCAATACTGCGGATACGATTTGCTTTAATGTATATCTGATCGGTTACAGAAGAGGGACGCATAATACGCCATGCCGCACCATAATCTTGCAACTTTTTTGCAAACAAATCTCGGCACATTGAGATAACATGTTCAAATTGTTTGTTAGTATCTTTCATATTCTTAACGAATTGGACACAAAGTTAAGAAAAAAAGAGAGCCACCAAAGAAAACTTTGCGGCTCTTTCAACTATATTGCATTATTTTCACGAACATCTGAGAACTTGTCCCGGACGAAGAATTGTTTTCGTTGTTATCCGATTTAATTTGCACAACAAAGAAATAGTTATACCCTGCCTCTTCGCAATCCGTGAAAGCGTATCTCCTGAACGAACCTTATAATATCGAATTTCTCCATCCACAGCCTCTGCGGTACGGGAAGAAGCCAAAGAATGGGATGTTCCCCGTTTCCTATACACCCACGAATCCGCTATCACATCCTGATTGGGAAAGTCAAACATCAACGCCGGATTAATGGCCTGTCCTAAAAAACGTGTTTCAAAATGGAGGTGAGAACCTGTAGAACGCCCCGTATTTCCTCCTAATCCAATCACCTCACCCGCTTTCACCAATTGGTTTTCTTCCACTAATTGTTTTGACAGATGCCCATATACTGTTTCCAAGCCATTTTCATGACGAATCACAACATATTTGCCATATCCACGACGCTCATATTTCACGATACGTACTTTACCGTCAAACGCAGCACGAATGGTATCGCCTATATATACTTTCAAATCCAGACCATAATGCATACGACGACGGCGAGGACCAAACTTTGATGTAATTTTCCTGCTATCGGTAGGCATACAGAATCCTGTCAAATCGACACGGAACGTATCAGGAATTGTAACATCCTTACCATAAGCATGCACATATCTGTTATCCCAATTAGGATAAAGACTATATGCCGGATATTGTGATTGTTCTAATTTGATTTGGCGCTGCAATGCTACAGAATCAATTGCACGCATTTTTTTATCAACGGGAGCTTGACGGGCTATCAAATCTTGTCCGAAAGAGCTTAAGCTTGTGAAAACCAATGCTACTGCCGCTAAGGTTCTAATACACTTCAATATCATTCGTCTAATTTTTTTATCAACATTCATCACTGGCATACAAAAATCCAAATGTTGCCTGCTTGTAATCAAATATCTCTTCAGGTTTAAAAAAACGTTTTAATTCCGCCTCCGCATTTTCTAGAGAGTCAGATGTGTGAACTATGTTTTCCTGAAAGCTCATACTATAATCTCCCCTAATTGTACCAGGCAAAGCCATGCGGCCATTGGTCGCACCAGCCATATTACGTACAGTCTGTACAGCATCCACCCCCTCATAACAACATGCAATGACCGGAGCCGCCATCATAGAGTCTTTCACTCGCTGAAAAAACGGTTTACCACTTAAATGAGCATAATGTTCGCTTAAAATATCATCCGTCAACTGCATCATTTTCATCCCCACCAAACGTAATCCTTTACGTTCAAAGCGGTTGGTTATTTCTCCAATAAGTCCCCGTTGTAAAGTACAAGGTTTTAATATGACCAAAGTTTTCTGCATGCTTTTGACGTTCTAAAAGGTATTCTTTTTTAAAAATCGTCCAAAGTTATAAAATCCAACTGAAAACGACAAACTTCATTAACTATTTTTTCAAACCTTTCAAATCATATAGAAGATTATCACGGTTCAAATACTTTGCAAGAAAGATTTTCACACAAATATATATTATGCAGCATATCTGCAGGAATTTAGGAGATAGCAGCCCAGTTCACATTCGTTTTACGTAATACTTTCAGTTGTTTCCATAATATTTCGTTCTCCGATTTTACCGCATCCGGATCGTCGTCTACTATCTGCTGAGCTATCTCTCTGACATATTGCAACAATTGCCCATCTCGAGCTATATCAGCTATTTTCAAGTCCAGCGCAATGCCACTTTGCTGGGTTCCTTCCAAATCACCAGGACCACGAAGCTTCAAATCCGCCTCTGCTATTTCAAAGCCATCATTAGTACGAACCATAATCTCCAGCCGCTTACGCGTCTCTTCCGTCAACTTATAAGTGGTCACCAAAATACAGTATGACTGGTCTGCACCACGCCCTACCCGCCCACGTAACTGATGTAATTGCGAAAGTCCGAAACGTTCGGCATTCTCAATGACCATAACCGAAGCATTCGGAACATTCACTCCCACCTCAATCACTGTCGTCGCAACCATAATCTGCGTCTCACCATTTACAAAGCGCTGCATTTCGGCATCTTTCTCCACCGGCTTCATCTTACCATGCACCTTACTAATCTTACATTCAGGAAAAGCCTCACGAATATGTTCATACCCCTCTTCCAAATTTTTAATATCTATCTTCTCACTCTCCTGAATCAACGGATATACAATATACACTTGTCTTCCTTCCTCAATCTGCTTTCGTATACCTTGATACAATGAGGTTCTCCGGTTATCAAACTGATGTATGGTCTGAACCGGCTTTCTTCCTGGAGGCAGTTCATCTATCACCGAAACATCCAAATCCCCATACAACGTCATGGCCAAAGTTCTCGGAATAGGAGTCGCAGTCATCACTAGTACGTGCGGAGGGCATACATTCTTATTCCAAAGTTTTGCTCGTTGCGCCACACCGAAACGATGCTGTTCGTCAATAACCACCATTCCCAAAGAGGAAAAATTAACTGTCTCCTCTAACACGGCATGCGTCCCTATTAAAATATCTACATCGCCAGTAATCAATCCTCTTAATATCTCTTCTCTTTTTTTCCCTTTTACCGAACCTGTCAACAATTCTACCCGTACATCCAACCCGAACAATAATTGCCGTATAGTTTCATAATGCTGCCCGGCAAGAATCTCTGTAGGCGCCATCAGACAAGCCTGATAGCCATTATCCATCGCAATCAGCATACTCATTAACGCCACCAATGTTTTACCACTTCCTACATCTCCTTGCAGCAAACGATTCATTTGTCTTCCGCTTCCCATATCTTTACGGATTTCCTTAATCACCCGTTTCTGCGCATTCGTCAATTCAAAAGGAAGATTTTTTTTATAAAAAGCATTAAATGTTTCTCCAACTTTCCCAAATACCAAACCACGGAACTTACGTTGACGATCTTTGCTATATCGAAGAATATTCAATTGGACATAGAAGAGTTCTTCAAACTTCAAACGATACTGAGCCTTCCTTAGCCTTTCCGGATTTTTTGGAAAATGAATATTCCTTAAAGCCTCATCCAAAGAAAGTAAATGGTATTTTTCCACCAACCAAAAAGGCAGCGTCTCTGGAATAGGCTCATTCAATAGTGAGAACATATTGACCGCTAATTTTTCCAATGCACGTGAGTTCAACATGCCGCGCTTCATCTTTTCCGTTGTATTGTAATAAGGCTGAAGACCCATGTTGGAAAGTACCAATTCAGAAGAAACATCTATATCAGGATGGGCTATATTCACCCTTCCATTAAATAAAGTAGGTTTACCAAATACAATATATTCGGTATGCACTTTATAACGTCCCGTCAGATATTTAATACCCTGAAACCAAACCAAATCAATGACGCCTGTTCCATCCGAAAAATGGGCAACCAAACGACGTTGTCTCCCTTCACCAATGGTTTCGAAACTTAATATTTCCCCTTTCAACTGGATATAAGGCATATTTCCATCTATCTCATGAATGCAATAGAGACGGCTCCTATCTACATATTTATATGGAAAATAATATAAAAAGTCATGTAATGAATAAATGCCCAGCTCCTTATTGAGTATGGCCGCCCGTTGTGGTCCTACTCCTTGCAAATATTTTATGTCACGCGTTGCAATATCAAACATCAAAGTAAAGCGTTTGCTACTTTTATATCAAAAGGAGTAGTTATCTTTATATTTTCACGATTTCCTTCCACCAAAAAGACTTCCTCACCCAAAGCTTCCACTACCGATGCATCATCTGTAAAGGTGGAATTATAAGGTTGGCTATATGCTTTCGCCAATAACTGTGCATGAAAGACCTGAGGTGTCTGAACCAACTTGTATGCATTTCGATCCACTGCCCGACTGCGCTTTCCCACCACTTGGCGTACTGTTTCCACTACACTGATTACTGGAATAGCCGCTCCTCTTTCAAGAGCAATCTTGAAACATTCTGAAATAACATCTAATGCCACAAAGGGACGTACTCCATCATGCACAGCGACCAAAGCCTCCACTCCTGCCGGAATGCGTGCCAGACCATTCCTTACCGAATGAAAACGAGTTTCTCCGCCGTCAACTATCGTATGGGGTATGGAAAAAGCATACGTACGGCACAATCCGGCCCAATAATCCCGCTGGGAAACCGGAAGGACCAAAATAAGTTCCATTTCTTTATCATAGAGATAAAAGACCTCCAGCGTATGCATCAACACAGGCCTGTCACCTATCGGCAAAAACTGCTTTGGAACATCCGTTCCCATACGTACTCCTTTTCCACCCGCTACAATAATCACATACTTTTTCATCTTAACAGCATTCCTTGTTTCAATTCAGCTACTTTAGCCTCTCCACAAAACTTCGCCACAATGGCCATGGCAAACTCAAATGTAGCTCCCGGCCCCTTTCCCGTTATAATATTAGCGTCATGTTCTACCAAAGCACCCGTAGGCACCGCTCCTTCCAGATATTCTTCAAAACCAGGATAACAAGTCACTTTCTTATTTTTCAGCAATCCCAGTTTTCCATATACCATCGGTGCCGCACAGATAGCAGCCATAGGCCTGCCCGCTGCAAAGAATGCCAAAATAACACGCCGAAGTCCTTCATGCTCGCTCAGATTCAGCGAACCAGGCATTCCACCGGGAAGAATCAGCATTTCAGCATCGCGCAAGGACTCTTCATCAAACAGCATATCAGCCTTTACCGTCACCTGATGCGATCCGGTCACTTCCAACTGCTCCATTACAGACACGGTTTTCACCGGTAACCCAGCACGACGCAGAACGTCCACCGTACCCAACGCTTCCACTTCTTCGAAGCCTTCTGCCAAAAACAAATAAATGTATTCCATAATATCTCAATTTAAAGTAATACGTTACCTCTCTAATTATTTAACGTGAATTCGATACAAGGATTAATATATTTATATGATTAATAGGATTATAGCGATAAAAGTATTAAATTTATAGTGTCAGATTATAACATTTAAACGATTGTCACTATGTTCTCAAAATCCAAAATTACAGAAATTTATTGTATGGCGGATGATTTTTGCAAGGAATTTACATTGCAACAGGAAAAATATATGATTGTAGACAGGAAGACCAAACATCGCAACAAGCCCAACCGCATGAGTGATGCCGAGATGATGGTTGCTCTTATTCTATTCCATTCCGGTGGTTTCCGCTGTTTTAAGCATTATTACAAGGAGTATGTGTGCAAATATCTGAGAAACCTTTTTCCACGTCTGGTGTCTTATAACCGTTTTTGTAGAACTTGAAAAGGAAGTGCTGTTTCCTCTGACCATTTTCATCAAGAAAGTCCTGCTAGGAACCTGTACCGGCATCAGTTTCGTTGACTCGACTCCCTTGCGTGTCTGTCGTAACCAACGGATTCTGGTTCATAAGACATTTGAGGGGCTTGCCGAACATGGGAAATGTCCATAGGATGGTTCTTCGGATTTATGGAGCAGTTCTTCATGACATCTATCGCATCACTGACGATGCCAATCACTGTTCCTATGGTTTTAGAAGAGTGATTTGAAACCTTTTCGCACAGTTTACGAAAGTCAACAACTTCATTGTCAACCAATCGGGGGTATAACTGTGGTTGATCCCCCTTTTTCCGCATGGGGATGGCAGTACCTGCCAACCTATATGAATCGTCATGGTTACGAATGTGTTTTGTTTGTTCCTTATATTTCCGTTCACCGTCCAGCGAACGCTGGACGGTCCATGCAGATAGGTGCATCGGCTTTCGCAGCTATCTAACTTCACCGTCCAGCGGACTGTTGGACGGTGAACGGTGCTTCCTTGTTATTGCTATGTAGCCATCTTCTCTGTTTCTTTAACATGCTTGCTCTGGATTTGAGAATATCGTTGCTAATCCACTGCACAACGGTGCTTTGACAATTTTATCGTGAACTACTTGGGGCCATTGATGCTTATTATATGTTCCCCAAAAACCATGTATCAATGTTACTACGTACCGTGGACACACAACTTGCTTTATTCTGAATTCATCGAACTCACGTTAATATAATGGTGAAATATTCTGTTAGGTAGGCGTGTCGATGGACGTGCCAGCTGAACTAATGAAAAAATTGGATGGAAATACTTTTATTAATGTGATAAATCTTTATTTTTGCCATTTTAATAGTGGGAGAAAATATCATGGGGAAAGACCAAACATCTAAATTTACATCGTTTCCTGTTGAAACAGCCTTTCTGTTAGAAGGACTGAAGAAAGGAGATGAGTTAGCTTTTGCTTCTCTCTATGATCGGTATGCCAATCTGCTTCTTTCTTATGGAATAGGTCTTGGATTCGGACGGGAAGATATTAAAGATGCCATCCAAGAGATTTTTTGCAATCTCTATCTCCATCATCTGCAAGTGGGAGAAATACGTAATCTGAAATTTTACCTATTGCGGGCCTTGAAAAACAAATTATTGAATATCTATCGAGTAACGATGGATACCTATCCGGTGGAAGTGGAGGAAATGGGTTTTCAGACAGAAGTAGATATTTTGGATGGACTAATAGATGAGGAAGAAAGAGAGCTCCTGAAGCAGAAAATAAAATCGTATCTTAATACCCTTACCAGTCGTCAGCGTGAGGCTATATATCTTCGATATATGGAGGAATTGGGATATGAAGAAATTGCTTCATTGATGGGTATGACTGTGCCCTCTGTTCGTAATTTGGTATTTAGAGCTGTCAAACAACTTCGTGATAGCCATCTTTCTTCTTTTATGGCTTTTGTAATGTTATCTATTATTAAATAACAGGATTCCCCCAACATTTTGTTCTGTAAAGTGATGATATAATCGGCATATGTTTGTCTATATAGGAAAGTGGACATTCATTATGTTAAAGGAAGAAGAAAAAGCAAAAAAATATTTCTCCTATCGGGAAACAGATTTTGCAACCGATTCGTATTTCTTGCAATGGCGGTTGTTGCAGGACAAGGAAAGTACAGATTTTTGGACATCATACAGAACATTGCATCCAGAACAGGAACAGGAAATACAACGTGCCGTGTCTATTGTGGAGTCCATCCGTTTCAATGAAAAGAAGTTTTCGGATGAAGAAAAGAAAAAAGCAATCGGTAAATTAATGTTATATATGCGTGCCCGAAAACGGATTCGACGGATACGTTTTTATAGTTGTTCGGCGGCAGCTGCCATACTGACAGCCGCATTTCTGGTAGTTGCTCCTTATTTTTTCTATTCGGAATCCTCGATGAAGGAATCGCCTCGCGCATATGTAATTCCACAAAATCAAGAAATTTATTTGATAGCTGAGGATTATCGGGTGTTCTCTATTGCCGACCAGTCGCAAATTGTTTGCGAGCCGGATGGTAAGATTGTGGTGGATGGCGAGCCTAAAGACTCGGTAAACCGGCATGAGATGGCAGAAAAAATACCCAACCGCAAATTGGTGGTGCCATCCGGCAAGCGTATTTTCATACGCTTGCCGGATGGCACAAAAGTGTGGGTGAATTCGGGTACTACACTCGAGTTCCCAGTCGCTTTTGCGGGGAAGCAACGCCATATTCAAGTCAATGGTGAGGTTTACCTCGAAGTAGCTAAAAACAAAGATATGCCGTTTGTGGTATCTTCTTCGCAATTTGAAGTGGAGGTGCTGGGTACCAAATTCGGCATCTCTGCTTATGCGCAGATGAAAGAACAGAGTGTGGTGCTGGTGGAAGGTGCGGTTCAGGTGAATACCCGGTCCGGCTGTCAGACACGGTTACAGCCCTCTCAGTTGTTCTGTCTCGAAGATGGTATGGTCTCGATGAAAGCAGTCGACCCGTATAGTTACATCTCGTGGAAAGACGATGTGCTTTATTTCAATGGCGAGACCTTACAGGAAGTCTTTTTTCGTCTGTCCAAGCAATATGCGGTAGACATTGTGTGGGAAAAGGAAATGCGCTCGATACGCCTTTATGGTAAACTGGTGCTGGAAGACCATGTGGAAGAGGTGCTAGACAACATCGCTGTGTTGTCGCCAATCGAATATCACGTGCAAAACAATAAGATTATAGTAAATAAGAAATAAGAGAATCAAAAAAGATGCCGGACGGTATTGGCCGTACCGCCCGACGTTAATTCATCCAGTTATCTAAGTGTAATTTAAAAAAAACTGAAATCGAAACAAATGTATGAAAAAGAATGATTATGTAAAAGGGTTATCTGTGGATAATTCTAAGGGTAAGTCTATTTTATTACGAATAGGCGTGTTATTCATGTTTTTACTGTGGACGGGAGTTGGTACCGTGCTACATGCACAAGACAAAGTGACTGTGTCAGTACAGGAAAAAGCCATCTCAGAAGTGTTCCGGATGATTGAGAAGCATACTCTCTACGTGTTCTTGTTTGAGGAGGAGGTGAAGCCTGAATTAAGGAAAGAAGTAACCATTAGTGTGAAAGACAAACCGATAGAGCATGTCATGACCGAGTTGCTGAAGGAAACCAATCTTCATTTTAAAGTATCTGACAAACAAGTACTTGTGTATAAGAAACAACCCAAGTACGTCTCTGGACAGCCTTTCCAAATAACGGGACGTGTGGTGGACGAGAACAGAGAACCGTTGATTGGCGCTACCATTGCGTTGAAGTCGGTGAACGGGGAAACATCGTATACGACTACCAGTTTGGACGGAACCTTTCACATAAGCCGCCATGGAAATGAAGCTTCAGTAACAGCCTCTTTTGTAGGTTATAAAAAGTCGACCATGAAAATACGTGAGGGGGGGGGTAAAACAGACTTTCTGTTTGTTTTAAACCCGAGTGTTGAAGGCATTGACGAGGTAGTTGTCACGGGTTATGCTACTTTCAATCGCAGTCAGTATGTGGGAGCCATCAATCAGGTGAAAGCGGATGACATTAAGATAATGGGTGAGGCGTCTATTGACCAGATGTTGCAAGGTGTAATACCTGGTATGTCCGTGGTGAACACAACTGGTAAAGTGGGCGGTACACCGAAAGTCCGTATTCGTGGTACTTCCACGCTACTCGGCAATCAAGATCCGTTGTGGGTAGTGGACAATGTGATACAGACTAACCCTACTCCGATACCCAATGACGCAAGCCCGTTGTCAAGCGACATGAGCGAGATGATGCAGACCGCAGGAAACGCCATCTCGTGGTTGAACCCGGCGGATATAGAAACGATTACCGTGCTGAAGGATGCATCGGCAACAGCCATTTACGGTTCGCAGGCTTCCAATGGTGTCATTGTGATTACCACTAAAAAGGGAAAGTATACAAAAGACGGCATCGATGTGAATTATAGCGGTAGTGTGAGCATTACACAAAAACCTACTTATGGGCTGTACGATATGATGAACTCGCAGCAGTATATGGAGTTCTCGCAGCAGTTGTATCAGGACCGTGACAGTTACACACGGGAGATTTTGCCTGTTGGCTATGCGGGACTGGTGTCACAGTTGCAAAGTAAACTCATCACAAAGGACGAGTTTGACGCGCAGTTCCGTATCATGGAAAAAAGGAATACTGACTGGTTTGACTTGCTTTTCCACACACCAGTCAGCACACAGCATAACGTCATGTTCTCTACCGGCACCGATAATCTGCAAAGTCGAGTCTCGTTGGGATATAACTCCACCATGGGAGAGGCCAAAGGTAATGATATGACTTCCTTTACGGCCAGTACCAATACGACTTTCAGGCCGAACTCCAAACTGGTAATCGACTTTTCTATGAACGGCACTTATAGGGAGGCCAATGACTTCTATGCTGGTGTCAGTCCGTACGAATATGCGATGAATACTTCTAGAGCTTTGTCGATGTACAATACCGATGGGACGATCTATTATTATCCGACTTTCGGCAGTACCAGTTATTCTATTGTGAACAAGCATTTCTACAATTACAATATACAGAATGAAATAGACAATTCTGGGACGACGAGCACCACGAACATGTTCCAGACTGCTCTCTCGCTGAAATGGGATGTCGTGAAGCATTTGCAACTTCAAGGAGACGCTTCCCTCAACATCTCTTCCAACAAAGTGAAGTCTTACGCTACGGAATACAGCAACTACATCACTCAGATACGTGGCTATGAGATAGGCGAGGTACAGCCTAATTCCGAAGCCGAACTTTCAAGTCCGCTACCATACGGTGGTTTGTTGAATACTAACAATCAGAATACAATGAATTATTCGTTCCGTGGCTCAATGGTTTATAGCAATGTGTTCAATAAGAAACATAATGTAACCTTCAACTTAGGTATGCAGTTGACTTCTATTCGGGCAAATGGCGACACTAATTTAAGATATGGATATCTCAAGTATCGCGGCGAGACCTTTGCTACTGTGCCTGACAAGTCGGATTTGCACAGCGTGACGGGAAATATGAGTAGCACGGATTACCATGAATTAATGCGGAGTGGCTCGAGTGTAGTCAACACACGCAACAATACACTTAGTGAGTATTTTACCGCAGTGTATAGTTATAACAACCGTTATGTGCTGAACCTGAACGGACGAATGGACGCTTCCAACCGTTTCGGGCAAGACGAGAATCATCGTTTTAATCCCAGCATCTCGCTTGGTGCGAAATGGCGTATTGGTGAGGAATCGTGGATGGACTGGGCACATAGCTGGTATGATATGTTCGATATCTCCTTCTCTTACGGATGGCGTGGATACGCTGTCACAGCAGTGTCTCCTTATCTGATTGCGAAGGACGGCGGTATCCATTCCTATTTCAAACAATATTATCTTACGGTAGTCACTTTGCCTTATCCTGACTTGGGATGGGAAAAGACGCGCGACTGGAACTTAGGGGTGGATTTCTCGTTCTTTGACGGACGGTTAAGCGCAGGCTTCAATTATTATAGTAAGAACAGTAAGGTGCTTTCTTCTCAGGAAGTCGGGCCGGAGTATGGTGTATCAGCGGCATATATAGCCGGTACGGTCATGAAGAACTATGGTTATGAGTTCATTATCAGCGGCACGCCTATCCGTACAAAAGACTGGACTTGGTCGGTTTCGTTCAATACCAGTAAAGACTACAACAGAGTAGAGAACAACAACCTTGTCAATACACCATCGGATTATCTTTCCGGTGCGGCCATTGTGAAAGGAAAGCCCTACGGAACCATTTATGCTTTCGATTTTGCAGGCCTCAATCCAGAAAATGGACGTCCTATGTTCAATCATCTCGATAAAGAAGTCACGCCTGTGGATTTCAAGGATTACCTAGTGGAAGCGGGTTGCACGGAACCTGAAATATCGGGTGGCATCAGCACTCGGTTAAGATATAAAAATTTCCACCTGCGTGCGCAATTTTCCATGTCATTGGGAGCTCAGGCCTATTTGCCCAACTATTTTGCCACCTCTGGAGCTCCACGTCCGGAAGAGAATGTCCCCACCTACATGTTCGACCGTTGGCGCATTCCCGGTGATGAATTGCGTACGGACATTCCTTCTATTCCAGTGGGAAATCCTAATGATTTGAATGTTTCACTTAATTACGGAAATGCTTCTTATTGGACTTCTGTTTATGATATGTACAACCGTTCAACTGCCCGTATTGCGGACACGGACTTTATACGTTGCCGTTCCATTTCGCTTCAGTATGATGTGAATAAATCGTTTCTTTCACGTCTAGGCATCCGGAATGCATATGTGACAGCTAGTCTTACCAATCCATTCTTTATCGCATTCGATAGCAAATGGGATGGACGCGATCCTGAAACCTCTTCGTGGCCGGCGCGCCGTTCTTTATCGCTGTCATTAAACCTTGCTTTTTAATAAATAAGAAATACAGTTATGAGAAGAAAAATAGGTCTATTATCTTTTGTCACATGTATACTGATATTACAGAGTTGTGGCGATTTTTTGGAGGAGCAGTCTCAGAGTGAGATCATACCTCAGACGGCAAGCGATTTTTCGGAGTTGCTGATAGGAAGCGGCTATCCGGATAATTATACTCCTGATTTCTCTTTTGTGGAATATTTAGATGACGATTGTGAAGGATACCTGGACAGGACAGGCTGGGACTCCAATGGGAATCCGATCGATGTTTTTGCAGGTGAATCGCAGTCCATCACTCCCTTGCCGTACTATTCCTGGCAACCGTATATGATGGATCAGGACGGATACGGAGCACAGATCAATACATCGGTTTCTGCTACCGGCTATGCCGGATTTTATGCAAAGATAATGGGGTGTAATGCCGTGCTCGATAACATTGATGAGGCGTTCGGTGCCCAAATGGAGCGGGATAGGGTGAAAGCGGAAGCGCTTGCCGTGCGAGCTATGCTCTATTTTCAGTTGGTCAATCTCTATGGTGAGCCCTATAATTACAACAAAGAAGCACTTGGTGTACCTTTGAAACTGAATGCCAACCTTTCAAAGGACGGTATTGCACGGTCTACTGTGGCGCAAGTGTATGAAGACGTCATTGTCCCGGACTTGCTGGAGGCTGCTAGGCTAATGGACCCGTTGGAAATCATTTATAAGAACTATCGTATCAATCAGCCGTCGATACATATACTCCTTTCCCGTGTGTTCCTCTTTATGGAGAAATACAAAGAGTGCATTGAAGAGGCGGACAAGGCTTTGAAGATGGGTATCCGGCTGATAAACCTTCCTGTGGAATTGGGGGATGCTTATCTAATGTACCAATACAATCCGTTTACGTATGACAATCCGGAGATATTGTGGCTCTTCGGACCAGGTACTCGTGTCAACAATTCGAACTATTGGTCGGGGCATGCTTCCGGTTTCCGGGCTATATGGAATAAAAAGAATGATTTAAGGTGGAAACAATTTGGCTTGGAATTACCTAATGATTACAGTGTCATTTATAAACCTTACGGTTCTTCCGGTCTGAGTCAGAATATCCGTACGGCGGAAGCTTGGCTCAATAAGATGGAAGCAGAAGCACTTTGGGGAAAGACTGAAGAGGCAAATGATGACTTGAACACGTTTTGCCATCATCGGATAGCAGGCTATGAGGATGTGAAACTGGAGGGTGACGAGTTGCTTACGGCTATCCGTAATGAACGCCGGAAGGAGTTTTGCTTCGAAGGCTTCCGCTGGTTTGATTTGCGCAGGCAAGGCATGCCTGAGATTACTCATGTGTATAGAGCAGAGAAAGGTGGTCCCAAGTTGGTGTACACGTTGCGCCACAATGACCCCATGTATACATTACCTTTCCCTTCCGTATTGTTTGAAAAGAATGTAGAACTTCAACAGAATGAATGCCGCAACGGTTCGGAACGTCAGGCGGAAAAAGCAGAATAAAAGAATAGGAGACAAAAATATGAAAACACTTAATTATTTGATGGAAATCCTGACTGTCAGTGCTTGTTTGCTTTCGTGTGCGGACAATGGAGAAGGTATAGGAAGTCCGCTGAAAATATCCAAAGATTATAATTTGCCTCAGTCCGGGGCTTCTGAAGCCGCGAACCGGCGTATACTCAACTATTACGATAAATATGGCTCGTTTGTTTTATATGATTTTACGAACAAGGACGCCATGTGGGTGATGAGTACCGGCAATGCGTCCAAGGGAGGACGCGAATATTTTACCACATTGGGAGACCCTACAAATGTAGATACCATGTTGGACTATATAGAAGATATCTGGTTAAAGTATTTCTCGGAAGACTTTCTGAAAAAGGGTGGTATGCCTTACAGGGTGTTTTTGGCCGACTCGCTTTATATGCAGCGTGACTTCGGTGAATCCGGCGGGATTGTCAAATATCCTACTAATTACATGATAAATGGCGATGCGGTGATTATCGCCGGTATGAATGTAATATCGGAACTGACAGAAGCCGAGAAGAAAAGCAGGAAAGTGGAGCTTTTCAATGCCTTGTGGAATTATTACAAGGGCAAAGGATTGGTAGACAATCCGGAGGAGTTCTATGCCGGAACGGATTATATTACACCCCCACACATGAGTTATGATGAGGTAGGTCGTGAGTGGATATATACAGATGAGGATTTGGATGCGCTTCGTAACCGTGGTTTCATTCCAGACTATAATGCTTACGGGTACACCAAGTACAGTGAAATTTTTATGCAATATTCGGAGACGAACACTTCTTGGTCGAATACAGATGGAGCGACTATTAAAGCCAATGATTATAAGTACTATTTGAACCAAATTATACAGGCTACCGATGAGGAAGCTACTGAATTCTTGAAATATCCGGCAGTGGCAACAAAGTGGAATTTCCTTGTGAACCATTATAAAGAGGCGGTAGGTATTGATTTAAGAGCATTAGGAAAATAAATGGGGTAAACTCATGATAAAAAGACAATAAGATGAAACAATTGCTATACACTTTAATGTTGCTCTTGTTTGTGAAAGCAATACCTCTTGCTGCCCAGAATAAGATTTCACCGGAGCAGAAAATGATAATGGAGTACTATAATCTGTTGTACAAACAGAAAGATAGCTTAGAGGCCGATAAGGTAAAAGCTCGGTTGTTGAAAAAGTTTCCTAAAGGGAGATTTGCGCGGCGTCTTGCTTCCGAAGGCATTTCACAACTTCAGGGAGAAGCCTATATGACTGCTGCGGAACAATTCCGCAGCGACTTTCCTATAGAGGAGTGGTATAAAAATCCCGATGATCAAGGGTTCATATTCGTCAATTTTTATAGAGGCTATTCCAACACTCTTTGGAGAACCAAGCAATATGACAAGCTGGTGGAATTAATGCCTGAAATGGAATTTAATATGCTTGTCGATCTTTATCGTCACGGTCCGATGTTTCTTATCATGAAAGCTCCCATTGACCCGAAAGAGTATGTGGACGTTTCACGTAAGATAATCGATGTCATGTATGCTAAGAAGGACATCGTGGTGGATATGTATAGTTCGGGTAAAACTCAGAACGGACAAGCTCAGAGCGAACAGATGTATTATTATCTGGCTGTGGAGACAGAGGTGCTTCAACGGTCGGAGCGGTATCAGGAGGCTGTGGAGTGTATGGAAAAGATTCCGGCTGAGGTACGATGTGGTTTCTATCCTCAGGGCAATCAGGCTTATGTTATCAGCCTCGAAAAACTGGGCAGGCATAATGAAGCGGTCAGGGCTCTTGAAAGCTCTGCCGGTACGGGATTGATGACCAGTGAGTTGTACACCATGCTTAAGAGACATTATGGGAGTCTGGCTGCCAAGCCGGCTGCAACGTTTGATGAATATTTTAATTCGTTGAAATTGCCGGTATATCTTGATAACATAAAGAATGAGATGGCGAGAGGCATGGTGAATGAACCATATAATGCCTTCACTATGCCGGATATCGATGGAGGAGAAGTCCGTTCCGCTTCTTTTTCTGAAGACGATATTGTGGTCATTGATTTTTGGGCGACCTGGTGCGCACCATGTATTGCCGCTTTGGAAGGCATGCAGATGGCAGTAGACAAGTTTCATTCGGACAAGAATGTGAAATTCTTTTTTGTGTGTACTCAGGACACACCGAACAAGGAACGTGTAAAAGATGTCTGGAAACGCAAGAACTTACACGATATGCTTGTATTGTTTGATACGGGTGGACAGCATGCCAATGTGTACAAATCCATGTTTAAAGGCACATCCGCCATTCCTCAGAAAGTTATATTGAAGAATGGGCGTATACGTTACAGAGCGGAAGGTTATAGTGGCAGTCCGAGCCAGCTCATGGATGAAATGGTCGCAGTGATAGAATTGCTTAAAGAAGAATAAATTAATCAATGTGTGTGCTTGGAATCTGTCGGTTGAGAGGAAGCGTGACGTGGCGCATCGTGAAGCATTTCGACCTTCCATCGGAAGAAATACTTGGAACGTTTACAGCCGAACGTTATAAAATGTCGATTCCTGACTCACATCCTAAATAATAAGAACGATGAAGAAAACACTATTGGGATTGGCGTGTATGATGTCGCTTGCGATGTCTGCCCAGCATAAAATGGAGGTCTCTCCGAAATATGTACATGAAGGTGATGAGGTAACGTTGACTTACCATCCTGACATGACTGTACTCAAAGGAAAGGATGACATCAAAGGAATAATGTATTGTTGGAAGGATTATCATTGGGAGGCTTCCGATATGCCGTTGCGGAAGAATGGGAACCAGCTTGTCTCCAATTTTACAGTGCCGGAAAGAGGTGCTTTATTGGCTTGGAAATATTACACTTGCGATACGGTTGATGTGGGAGTCTCCGAGTGGGAGTATGCCTGTTTTGTGCTTGATTCCGAAAATCGGAATATGCCTTCCGCCAACATTGGCTGGGGATTCCTTCGTGGCAAGAATACACAAGAGATAGCTGGTATTCCAACAATGCGGCAGGTGGATTTCCGGAAGATAGAGGATGAGGTGATACGTATGTGGATTAACAATGAGTTGCGTTCCTACCCTGAGCAGTTGACGAATGTATTTTGGTACGCTTCTAAACTGATGGCTTCGGATACTACCGCGGTCAATCGTGAGCGCATCGCTAATAATCTCAAACTGGTTCTCAACATAGATGCCAAAGAGGCATGCGATGAAGAGTTCTTGCTTAAAGCTTTGGATGTGGCTCAGAACATTTTGCGTGATGAAAGCTTGTCAAATGACATTATCGTCCGCATAAAGGAGCGTTTCCCGGATGGAGAATACGAACGTGAGCAGGCTTTTATTGCACTCTTCAAGCAGACTAACAAGGATGAAACCGGTACGGCATTTGAGGAACTTCTTAAACGTTTTCCTCCAGAGAAGTTTGCCAATGCGTTTGTATTGGATAATATGTTCAATCATTATTATTTCAATCTTTTGCGTGCATACGTCTATACGCCTATCATCAAACATAATGATTACAGTCGAGTGGAACAATCTTTGGCTTTTTCTCCACGGACATTACTTGCTACTTATTTTTGGCATATCTTCCAAATACCTTACGGCCGAGGTGATGTCACTCCGGAGAAAATTTATCCTATTGCGACAATGATACGCAATGCTTTGATAGCTAAGCCGCGCACTATTGCCGAACTGGCTTATTCTCCTGAAGAATGGAGGAATAAGCTGTATGAAGATAATAGCTTGGCTTGGTTTGATTATGCCAAACTCCTTGATGATGTCAACAAATCTGTTGATGCCATGGCGCTCTTAGATACGCTGTCCGTCTATATGGGAACAAAAAATGCAGATTTCAATGATTTCCGCGTGAAGATGCTTGAAATAAATGGACGTTCTGCTGAAATTCTGCCTATTATCAAAGCAAGCCTACATGAAAATGCGGTTTCGTCTGCCATGATTGAATACCTGAAAAAGGATTATGTGCGGCAGCATGGTTCTGAAGTAGGTTTCGATGCGTACTTTAATGGACTGAAGTCGGATGATTTAATGGATAAACAACGTAAAGAGGTGTTGTCAAGATTGATTAATACTCCTGTGGAATATTTCTCTATGGAGAAAATGCAGGGTGGACAACTTGATATGAATTCGTTGAAAGGTAAAATCATAGTGATTGATTTCTGGGCTACTTGGTGTGGTCCTTGTAAAGCTGCAATGCCTGGCATGAAGATGGCCTTGGAAAAATATAAGGATGACGAGGAGGTAACTTTCCTGTTTGTGGCAACGATGGAGACAGACAAGGAATTCCGTGAAAAAATCAAGTCATTCATTCAGAGTAAGGGATATGAAGAATTCCAGGTATGCTATGACGCTCTTAATGCTAAAGGCAAAAACGAAAAAGTATATGGAACGTACGCATCGCAGTTCCGAACATCAGGAATTCCTATGAAAATGATTATTGACAAGCAAGGTAACGCCCGTTGGGTTTCCAATGGTTATTTCGGCAGCCCGACAGCCTTGGTGGATGAGTTGAGCTTTATAATCGATTATTTGAAGAGTGAGAAATGAAAAAAGGTAGAATACTGGGATTACTTTGGGTTGCCTTGATGACGGGGTTTGACGTTAGGGCGCAAGTGTCTGCCACTTTCATATCAGAAGACGTTTCCTTTGCCGGTGCGGACACATTACATTATGGCGGTACACTAACACTGCCCAAAGGACAGGAAAAGTCGGTTGCTGTAATCATTCTTTCAGGTACCAACCCACAAAACCGGGATGGAGAGATGGCAGGACATAAAGTGTTTAAGGAAATAGCCGAATACCTTAGTGCCCGTGGAATAGCCGTCTTGCGGACAGACGACCGCGGGGTAGGCAACACCAATGGAGATTATAGCAAAGCTACCACTTTCGATTTTGCAATTGATGCCATAAGTGCAGTAAAGTATCTGAAGACACGCAAAGATATAAAGCACGACAAAATTGGACTGCTCGGACATAGCGAAGGCGGTGCAGCGGCTTGCATTGCCGCATCTCGATGCAAGGATGTAGCGTTTTTGATTTCAGCGGCTGGTCTGATGACAGATGGACTAAGCTCTGTCATCAAACAAAATATCGACATTGTCCATGCTGCTCCGATTCCAGACTATGACAAGTTACGTTATGATGAAATTAACGGGATTGTGTTTCCTCTTGTTTATCAATATGCGGAGGCTGACAGTTTGGTTATGGCAAATCGCTTGCAGGAGGCATACGACAAATGGAAACCAAAGTCTGATTCTATCTTCAAAAGCCAGAATGTAGGTGAGTACGACCACTTCCGTTTTCCTATATATCGATATATCCTCCAAGCGACGACACCATGGTATCGTTTTTTTATCAGATATAATCCTGCTGATTATCTGAGTAAAGTGAATATTCCTGTACTGGCTGTCAATGGAACGAAAGATATCATGGTGAATTGTGAACAGAACTTGGGGAATGTGAAATGTTATCTGAAGCATAATAAAGATGTCACCACTGTGGCTATAGAGGGAGTAAATCATCTTTTGCTCCCATGCGAGACTGGTACGATGGATGAATACGCCAAAATAAAATTTTCGGTATCATCTGAATTGCTTGATGTTATTTATCAATGGATAAAAAAGCATTCATATTAAGTTCTAAGTTTGCGGTAACGATATAGGAGAATGGGAAATTAATCTTAATAAAGTCGGTGATATTCCTTTCCGTTATGTTGAGTGTTGAGGGATATTCATTAAATAACATAAAAATAGCCAACTAATTCATACACAAATCATTGCGAATTAGTTAGCTTTTTTGTATCTTTGGGTATTCCCCCGCAAATAAGGTTTGGCAGCCAAAACGGGGGAAATAACCGAACCAAGATA
>CANQSM010000056.1 GCA_947626525.1 uncultured Phocaeicola sp.
TTTGAAATCGGATTACCCTTATAATAAAAGATAAAGAGCCGTATCAGACTTGTTTCAAACAAGGATACGGCTCTTTTTCAGACTGTTATTTTTACTTAACCGGAATCTTTTCGATTCGTCTTTGATGACGGCCTCCTTCAAATTCCGTATTAAAAAATTCTGTCATGATTTGGTCTGCTTCTTCCTTAGTGATAAAACGTCCCGGCATGACAAGGATGTTGGCGTCATTATGCTGGCGGGCCAGATGGGCAATTTCGGGAGTCCAACATAGTGCGGCGCGGATTCCCTGATGATGGTTCAAGGTCATGTTGATACCATTGCCGCTTCCACAGACTGCGATACCCGGATAACATTCTTCTGCTTCCACTGCCAATGCCAAGGGATGGGCAAAATCCGCGTAATCACAACTTTCCGAAGTGTAGGTGCCAAAATCCTGATATTCCATTCCACGTCCTTCGAGCCAGACTTTTACGAACTGTTTCAGTTCGAAGCCTGCGTGATCCGACGCTAAACCGATTTTCTTCATAATACTTTTTTTAGTGGGAAAGAGTGGAAAGCCCGTAACGGCTCCTCACTCTTTCAAAGATTATACATTTCCCCGTTAAAGCATTTCTTTTACTTGCTTGTATACATTCTCAGCCGTGAAACCAAGCTTTTCATCCAATACTTTGTATGGGGCAGAGAAGCCGAATGATTCCAGACCGAAAACTTTGCCATTGGCACCTGCGAGTCCTTGGAGGTTTACAGGAAGTCCGGCTGTCAGACCGAATACTTTGGCACCTGCCGGGATGATGGATTCTTGGTATTCTTTGCTTTGGCTACGGAACAATCCTTCGGATGGGACGGAAACAATGCGAAGTCTTATGCCATCCTGGCGGAGTAATTCTGCTCCGGCAACCAATGTGGATACTTCCGATCCGGAGGCCACCATGATTACATCCGGGTTTTCGTCAGCGCCGGCTACAATGTACGCTCCCTTTGCGGCCTGGGTATAGTCCGTGCCTGCAGGCAAATTGGCGATGTTCTGGCGGGAGAAAATCAATGCCGTAGGGGTAATGGTGTTCTCCATGGCTAATTTCCAGACCATAGTAGTCTCTTCCGCATCTGCCGGACGAAGTACCAGCATGGAATTGTGGCCTTTGTGGTTTTTCAGTTTTTCCATTAAACGGATTTGTGCTTCTTGCTCGACCGGTTCGTGAGTCGGCCCGTCTTCTCCTACACGGAATGCGTCATGAGTCCAGATGAATTTCACGGGCAATTCCATGAGCGCTGCCATGCGGACTGCGGGTTTCATGTAATCGGAAAATACAAAGAAGGTAGCGCAGGCCGGAATCACACCGCCATGAAGGGCCATGCCAAGGCAACAGCAAGCCATGGTCAGTTCGGCTACACCTGCTTGGAAGAAAGCTCCGCTAAAATCTCCTTTGGTAAAAGCGTGAGTCTTTTTCAAGAATCCGTCGGTCTTGTCCGAATTGGAAAGGTCAGCCGAAGCGACAATCATGTTTTCCACCTGAGTAGCCAAGGCCGCAAGTACAGTGGCTGAAGCGCCACGGGTTGCCGCATTCGCTTTCTGTTCGATACTGGCCCAGTTTACAGTCGGAACTTTGTTGGCAAACCAATCGTTCATTTTGGCCGCCAGTTCCGGATTGGCTTTGGCCCATTCTGCCTTGGCCGCGTATTTTTGTGCCACGATTTCTTTCAGTTCGGCTGCACGTCTGGCATATAACTCTTTTACTTCAGGGAATATCTGGAAAGGATTGGCCGGGTCTCCTCCCAAATTCCGAATCGTATTGTTGTACGCTTCCCCTCCGAGCGGAGCGCCGTGTGTGGCGCAGTTTGCTTCGTAGCTGGAATTGTCGGCCTTGCGGGCTCCCTTACCCATTATCGTTTTTCCGATAATGAGGGTAGGACGTTCTTTTTCGGCTTTGGCTTCTTTCAATGCCTGACGGATCTGGTCGGGGTCATTACCGTTGATGGTGATTACCTTCCAGTTCCAAGCCTCGTATTTTTTCGCCGTGTTCTCGCTCATGACCTCTTTACATTCGGTAGATAACTGAATATCGTTGGAATCATAGAACATGATAAGGTTGTCCAATCCGAGGTGTCCGGCGATACGTCCGGAGCCCTGTGAAATTTCTTCTTCGATGCCACCGTCTGAAATATATGCGTAAATCGTTTGGTCCATTACATCACCCAGACGCGCTTTCAGGAATTTGGCCGCGATAGCGGCGCCAACGGCAAAGGTGTGTCCTTGTCCTAATGGGCCGGATGTGTTTTCAATGCCGCGCGTCACGTCTACTTCGGGGTGTCCCGGAGTGGGACTTCCCCATTGGCGGAACTGGGAAAGCTCGTCCATTGTGAATTTGCCGGTCAGGGACAATACGGAATAGAGCATTGGTGACATGTGACCCGGATCGAGGAAGAAACGGTCGCGTCCTTCCCAACGTGGATTTTCGGGGTCATAAACTAAAAATTCAGAGAAGAGTACGTTTATGAAATCTGCGCCGCCCATCGCACCGCCCGGATGTCCTGAGTTCGCTTTTTCTACCATCGACGCAGCCAAAATACGGATATTGTCCGCTGCACGGTTCATTACTTTATTGTCATTCATAATTATTTGTGTTTTTTATTTTTTAAATTTTACAGCTGTTTCTTCGATAGGCAATCCTGCCATATATTTCTGGATGTAGCTATTGAAGCCGGTTACCTCTTCTGCTGTAGGCGATACTTCGACACCTGCGTCTCCGGCAAAGACCCTCTCATCCAGAAAATCCGCCAGTGATTGTTTGGAACTGTTATGGACAAGATAGGAGGCAAGCAGGGCAATACCCCATGCGCCGCCTTCTCCCGCCGTTTTCATGACGGAAATGGGCGAATTGATGGCAGCGGCAAGTATACGCTGGCCTACACCTTCCGTCTTGAACAATCCTCCATGCCCTGTAATGCGGTCGACTTTGATTTTCTCTTCTTTGAAAAGAATATCATTGCCTATTTTGAGCGCTCCGACAGAAGCATACAAGTGGGCTCTCATGAAATTTGCAAGGTTGAACTTGTCGTTTGCCGAACGTACGAACAAAGGCCTGCCTTCCGCTAATCCTGTTATGGGCTCGCCTGAAATGTAATTGTACGAGATAAGTCCTCCACAATCGGTGTTGCCTGTGAGCGCATGGTTGTAAAGCCTTCCATAGATTTCGTCCATGTCTACGGGAATTCCCATGAGTTCCTGATATTCCTTGAATAAGTTGACCCATGCGTTGAGGTCGGAGGTACAGTTATTGCAATGTACCATCGCGACGGGGCTTCCGTCCGGGGTAGTCACCATATCAATCATCTCGTACGGTTTGGACAGTTCCTTTTCCAGGACAATCATAGAGAAGGAAGAGGTGCCTGCCGATACGTTGCCCGTACGTTGCTTGACAGCATTGGTCGCCACCATGCCGGTACCCGCGTCTCCTTCCGGCGGACAAACCGGTATTCCTGCTTTTAAATGACCTGACACATCAAGTTTTTGAGCACCTTCCGGTGTGAGAAATCCCGCATTATTCCCTGCGGATAGTACTTTGGGCAAGATGTCCTGCAATTTCCAGCCGTATCCTTTCGGGGCGATCAGAGAATTGAACTTGTCCACCATTTTGGCTGCATAGTTCTTGGTTTGGGAATCAATGGGGAGCATCCCGGACGCGTCACCAATGCCCAATACCTTTTCTCCTGTTATCTGCCAATGGACATATCCGGCGAGTGTTGTCAGATAATCGATATCTTTGACGTGCTCTTCATTGTCCAAAATAGCCTGATACAAGTGGGAAATACTCCATCTCAGCGGAATGTTATAGACAAACAAGTCCGACAGGGCCGTTGCGGCCTGGCCGGTGTTCGTATTCCTCCATGTACGGAAAGGAACGAGAATCTCAGCATTCTTATTAAATGGCATATAACCGTGCATCATGGCGCTGATGCCAATGGCTGCCAGCGTTTCTATTTCTATGTCGTATTGCTTTTTTACGTTTGAGCGAAGATTGGCGTAGCAATCCTGTATTCCATACCATACGGCTTCTGTGCTGTAAGTCCAAAGGCCATCGGCCAGCTGGTTTTCCCAGGTATGGCTTCCTTGGGCAATAGGCTTGTTCTCTTGGTCAATCAGCACAGCTTTAATTCTCGTAGAACCGAATTCGATACCAAGAACAGCTTTGCCTGTTTCGATGGTTGATTTTGCATCTGATTTCATATTGGAGCCAATTATTATAAGGTAAGTAATTTTAGTTTCTGCCTTGATATGACCTGTCATACTGAATTTATCAAAAAGCTCCGATGACATTCAGTATGACAGGTCGCACAAGTGATTATGGAAATAGGCCTCAGGCCGACAAGATTCAGCAAAGAGCCTTATTCAGCATGTAATATATTTCGTTCATGCGTAACTCTTTCTTGAAGCTGCTAATGGTGGTGTTCTTGTCGATTACTACCATTTCGATGCCTGCGATGTCAGCGTAATCTTCCCAGTATTCGGCAGTCAGATCGAATGAGAAACTGGAGTGGTGTGTTCCGCCTGCCAGAATCCATGCGCCTGCGCCTACTTCGAAATTGGGTTGCGGAATCCATAATGCGGAAGCTACCGGAAGTTTAGGCAATGGTTTGGATTTGATGCATTCCACTTCGTTTACAATCATACGGAAACGATTGCCCATGTCAACTATCGTTGCGGCTACGCCGGCTCCTTGTTTGGATGTGAAAACCAGACGGGCTGTCTCGCTGTCGACACCGATACTCAGACGGTGTACTTCTAATTTGGGCTTATGCTCGGCGATTAATGGGCAAACTTCCAACATGTGTGCCTGCAAGATGGCACTCTGTTCTCCATCGAAGTTTAAAGTGTAATCTTCCAGGAAAGAACATCCTTTCGACATTCCTTGGCTCATGAACCAGGTAGTGCGGTAGAGGGCGGCTGTCTTCCAGTCTCCTTCTGCGCCAAATCCATATCCTTCAGCCATCAGGCGCTGTGAAGCCAGTCCCGGAATCTGATCGAATTCGCCTAAATCGTCAAAATTGGTAGTAAAACCTTTTGCTCCATAGTCCTTTAACAGTCGGCGAAGGGCTATTTCAGCCTTGGCGGCATTCCATACCTTTGTATAGGCTTCTGTCCCTTCTTTTTCCAATGCGGGATCATGCTCATATTCTTTCCAATAAGTTTCCACCAATGCTTTCACATCACAGTCTTCAATGGCCCTGTGATATTCCATTAATTTGTTTACAGGGCAGTAATCTACATGATAGCCCAGAACTTGTTCCGCTGAAACCTTGTCGCCGTCAGTTACGGCTACATTATTCATCTGGTCGCCGAAACGGAGAATCAACATGTCCTGCGCGTCAGCCCAAGCAGCGCAGACACGCATCCATACGGCGATTTTCTTTTGGGCAGCTTCGTCTTGCCAGTGTCCTACCACTACTTTGCGATTTTTACGCAGGCGGGTGCAGATATGTCCGAATTCGCGGTCGCCATGCGCGCTTTGATTCAGATTCATGAAATCCATATCCATGGTGTTCCAGGGAATCTCTTTGTTATATTGGGTATGGAAATGGAGCAAAGGCTTCTTTAATTCCTGCAGTCCATGGATCCACATTTTGGCAGGGGAGAAGGTGTGCATCCAAGTAATTACGCCGATACATTTCGGATCGTTGTTTGCGGCCTTCAGTGTGTCTGTGACTTCTTTGGACGAGTTTACGGTTCCTTTATATACTACTTTTACAGGCAAGTTTCCGGAAGCGTTCAGGCCTGCTACCATTTCGTTTGAATGTGCGTCTACTGCGATGACAGCATCGCCTCCGTACAAAAGCTGGGCTCCTGTAACGAACCATACTTCATAATTATCAAATACCATTGTCGTGCGTTGTTTATTAGTTTATCATTATTATTTATTCTTTTTTTGGCCATAATAAGCATTCGGACCATGTTTCCTGCTAAAATGCTTTTCAATGAGAAGAGGATTCATTGTCAGGTTCGGGTTGATACTGTAGGCAATGCTTGCCATTTTGGCTACTTGTTCCATTACTACGGCATTGTGTACCGCCTCGTGGGCATTCTTGCCCCACGCAAACGGTCCGTGGTTTTTTACGAGAACACCCGGTGTATGAACAGGGTTCATTCCCTTGAAACGCTTTATGATGACATTGCCTGTTTCCAGTTCGTAGTTGCTCATTACTTCTTCTTCTGTCATATCTGCGGTGCAGGGAATGGCTTTGTAGAAATAGTCGGCATGTGTGGTTCCTATATTAGGAATGTCCATGCCTGCCTGTGCCCAAGAAGTCGCATACGTGGAGTGAGTATGTACCACGCCTCCGATTTCAGAAAAGGCCTTGTACAGAGCGAGGTGGGTTGGGGTGTCGGATGACGGATTCAAGTTCCCTTCTACTATTTGGCCGTCCAAATCGACTACTACCATATCTTCAGCTTTCATTACATCGTATTCTACACCACTCGGTTTGATAACTACCAGTCCGCTTTCGCGGTCGATTGCGGAAACATTTCCCCATGTGAAGATGACCAAACCGTGTTTTACCAGATCCAGGTTTGCCTGGAACACTTTTTCCTTTAATGCTTCTAACATAACTTTATAGTTTGAATTTGGAGTCTTTCCCGTAGGCGGTGTGATTGAACTGATAGAGATATGCGCCTCGTTTCGACCCTGTTTTATCAATCATGTCTGTTTTCTCTATGAAATCCATGTCAGCCACTTTCTTTCTGAAGTTGCGTTTGTCAATGGGTTTTCCATATATGGCTTCGTATAGATTCTGCAGTTGCGTCAATGTGAAGAGTTTAGGCAGGAGATTAAAACTGATGGGCTCGCAGGATGCTTTTTTGCGCATCAGCTCCCTTGCTTGTTTGACCATTTGGGAATGGTCAAACACAAGCTCGGGCACACTGTTGATTTCCACCCAATAAGCATTATGTTTCTTTACCGACTCTTTATCATATTCATCTATATTGATTAAGGCATAGTAAGCGACAGATATGACTCGTTCTCCCGGATCCCGGTTTATTTCCCCGAAAGTGCCGGCCTGTTCCATATAGACCTGGGTCAGGCCGGTTAGCTGTTTCAACACTCTTTTCGCCGCGTCGTCCACGCTCTCGTCTCTCTGTACGAATCCACCCATTAGCGACCATTCGCCTCTTCCTGGGTCCATGTCTCGTTTTAAAAGAAGCAAACTAAGTCCTTTTTGATTGAATCCGAATATGATGCAATCAACGGCGACATAGAACCGGGGGTTTATATCATAATAAGCAGCCATACTTTTTTACCAAAAGATTACATAAAGTACTGTAAGAATGAGGCAAATGCCAAAAGCGCCGATCGCAAATCCCGTATCTGTCTTGAAAAGAGAAAGGTCGATATCCACAGCTTTCGGATCTTTTACGGTGTCCCTGGAATTTGAATAGAGTAATAAGGATACCGTAGCTAACAATGCCGTAGTGCAGAAGAATGCCTCAAAACCTATATTATCCAGGTAAACGACTGTTTCATTGGCAGAGCCCGATAAATAGAGTATTTTTTGGATGGCTGCGGCTGCAAGACAAATGAGGGCGGCCAGACCGGTAATTTTGCTCCATTTCATCATCTTGCGGCGGTCATCGGCAATAGGGCTATCCACATTGATGGCTGTTTTGTCTCCATAGGTAATTGCCACAAATATAAGGAATAAAACGATGAATACATATCCCATACGGAATTGGAATGGCATTTCCGGAAATGCGATCTTAAAGAATACGCCGACGGGAATCGTGGCAATGGAAGTCCATACGGCGGCTTTGCCGGAAGCTCTTTTCCACAATAAACCCAGACCGAATACAATACAGATACCCGGATAGATGAAGCCTGAATATTCTTGGATGTATTGGAATGCCTGGTCCAGACCGCCCAATAGGGGTTCTACGGCAATAGCCGCGATGATTAATGCAGCCAAGGCTGTCATCCGTCCTACATACACAAGTTTCTTTTCCGAAGCTTTCTTGTTGATGTATTGTTTGTATATATCCATTGTAAAGATAGTAGACGTGGAATTGAACATAGAAGCCAATGAAGAAATGATGGCCGCTGCCAAAGCCGCGAATGAAAGTCCTTTAATGCCGATTGGCGTGAAGTTGCGGATCATCCAGGGATAGGCATCGTCAGAAACGTTGATGCTGCCGTGAATATCGAAATAACCCTGCTGCAGCCCTGGTATTGATTCCGGATAGTTAAACATGACAAATGCGCAAATACCTGGTAATACAACGATGAATGGGATGAGAATTTTCAGGAATCCTGCAAAGATCAGACCTTTTTTAGCTTCTTTTAAACTCTTTGCGGCCAGTCCTTTTTGAATGATATATTGGTTGAATCCCCAATATCCCAGATTGGTAAGCCATAAACCTCCTACAATGGCGGCAATGCCCGGGAGATCTTTGAATGAATCGGGGGATTTGGCCCTGTCGACAATTAAATTGAAGTGGGTGTCATCAGGTAAGGATTTCAGTTTGTCGAATACGATTGTAAAGCCTTCCCATGCTCCATGTCCTTCTCCTGATGCGGCTTCCAATGCGAAGTAGGCGGTAATCAGACCACCTCCGATGAGGAATACGACTTGCATAACATCCGTCCATGCCACTGCCGACAATCCTCCGTAAATGGAATATATACCGGCTATAACAAATAAGGCTATGATAATATACATGCGGTATTCGGGACTGACACCTAAAATCTGTTCAATGGCCAAGGCGCCCAACCATGCGACAGAGGTTAGGTTGACAAATACATATAAGAATAGCCAGAAGATAGAGAACGCCAGTCCCACGCCGTTATTGTATCGTTCCCGCAAGAACTGTGGAATGGTGAATATCTTCCTCTCAATCATGATAGGGAGTAAAAACTTTGCGACTAAAATCAAGGCTGCCGCTGCCATTAATTCGTAAGCGGCGATGCATAAACCGATTTTATAACCTGAACCGCTCATTCCGATGAACTGTTCGGCTGAGATGTTGGCAGCAATTAGGGAAGCACCTACGGCCCACCATGTTAAAGTGTTTCCTGCCAAAAAGTAGTCGTTTGCGTTTTTTTCTTTTCCGTCCTTATTGCGGGAAAGGAATAACCCCAGACAGATAAGTAGTATGATGTACGCTCCAAAGATGATGTAATCAATGGTTTCGAATCCAGATCCGTTCATTTTTATTGTGTTTTTATGATAAGTACTTTAGTTTATTTCTCTACACTGAATTTAAAGATGCAGTGACTCCTGTAGGTTTGTCCGGGTTCCAATATCACAGACGGCCATTCCGGTTTGTTGGGGCTGTCCGGATAATGTTGGGTCTCCAAACAAATCGCTGCGCGCTGATTATATACTATTCCTTTTTTTCCGGTGACGGTACCATCAAGGAAATTACCCGTGTATACCTGTATTCCGGGTTCGTTTGTATATACTTCTAATGCAATGCCTGTTGCAGGGCATACTAATTTTGCGGCAACCTTGCTGTCGTCTCCAGCTGTGTTCAAAACCCAATTGTGGTCATAACCATTGCCGTTTTTCAGTTGGGTGTAATCGTAATTATTGATTTCTTTTCCTATTTCTTTCGGAGTTGTAAAATCCATGGGAGTATCTGTTACCGGTTCAATCTCGCCGGTGGTCATGAATGTGCTGTCTACCGGAGTGAAACGGTCGGCGTTTACATACAATATGTCATTGGTGATTGCATTTTTCGGATCACCGGACAAGTTGAAATAAGAATGGTTGGTCATGTTGATTACTGTCTTTTTATCGGTGGTCGCCTCATATTGGATATCAATGGCATTCTCACCGGTCAATGTGTAAGTGACGGTGGCCGTTACGTTCCCCGGGAAGTTGGCATCACCGTCAGGAGAATGCATGACCAATGATAAGGTACTGTCATTCAGCTGACTTCCTTCGTATATCTGATATTGCCATCCTTTGGGGCCTCCGTGCAGGCAATGTCCGTAATTGTTTTGAGGCAATTGTATGGTGTCGCCGTCTAAAGTGATTTTGCCTTGATTGATACGGTTCGCATATCGTCCGATAGATGCGCCAAAGTCACTTGGAACATTGATGTAGTCGGCTATGCTGTCAAATCCAAGCACTACATCTTTCATTTCTCCGTTCTTGTCAGGAACCATAACCGAAACGATACGGCCTCCAAAATTGGTTACGCAGACTTCCATGCCGGCTGTATTCTTCAATGTGTACAGTTGCGTTTTCTGTCCATGCGCTTCTGTTTGAAAATCGACAGGATTGAGTCCTGATAAAGTCAATGTCTCCTGAGCCTGAGGGGCGCATGCGCTCATTAGGGTTATGATAGCTCCGGCTCCGAACACAAGTTTTTTCATGTTTTTCATGCTTTTATACTGTAAATGGTTTTATAAATTTGGTTTTTATTCTAATCAGCGTGTAAAATTATTACTCTTTACAGAAAATGGAAAAGAAGTTTATATGTTTTTCAGCATAAAAAGTGTATGCGTTACACTATTTAATATAATCAAATAAGCTTGTGTGCACCATCACTTATTATTACATCGTAGATTTTGGGACTTCTGTTGAAACGATGCTTGAAGCTTTCTACCGCCTCATTGACGAATGCGTCATAAAGCTCGTTTTTTACCAGATTAATCGTACATCCCCCAAAACCTCCTCCCATGACTCGGGAACCTGTTACGTGATTCTTCCTGGCACAATCGTTTAGGAAATCCAATTCTTCACAACTGACTTCGTATAGTTTGCTCATTCCGTGATGAGCCTCATACATTTTTTGCCCTACTCTTTCGTAGTCCTTTTGTTCCAGCGCATCGCATACGTCCAGTACCCGTTGGATTTCTTCGATAATATATTCTGCCCGTTTGAAGTCTTCCGGTGAGATGCCGCTTTTTACTTCCTTGAGCATGTCCATGTTCGCATCACGTAAAAATTCTATATCAGGATGGTTTTTCTGAATGGCGGTTACTGCGGCCTCGCAACTTTGGCGTCGTTTATTGTAAGCGGAAGAGGCCAATTCATGTTTTACAACTGAATCAATGAGAACCAATCTGTAACCATCTGGCTTAAAAGGAAAATATTGATATTCGAGAGAACGGCAATCCAAACGGATAAGATTGTCTTTTTTGCCAAATACGGAAGCGAATTGATCCATGATACCACATTTTACTCCTATATAATGATGCTCTGTTGCCTGCCCTGTTTTGGCCAGTTCGAATTTGTCTATTTGGTTGTTTCCGAAAAGATCGTTTAAAGCGTAGGCATAAGCGCTTTCCAATGCGGCGGAGGATGACATGCCTGCTCCTAACGGCACATCTCCGGAAAAAGCCGTGTTGAAACCTTCCACTTTGACTCCTCGTTTGATCATTTCACGGCAGATTCCGAATAAATAACGGGCCCAGCTTGTACGTGGCGCGTCTTCTTCGTTTAGTCCGAACTCTACATAATCCTTTAAACCGATAGAGTAGGCGCATACTTTTTGTTTGCCGTTCGCTTTTAGCTCAGCCATTATTCCTTTGTCTATGGCTCCGGGAAAAACAAATCCTCCGTTATAGTCTGTATGCTCTCCAATCAGGTTGATTCTTCCTGGAGAAGTATATACTGAACCGGTAGTGCCGTCGAAGTGTTTGATAAAACGGCTTCTCACATGTTCTATTTCCATAAATATTGTATTTTAATAAATTTATTTTTGAATTCCGATTTTATAAATGGTCGTTTGGGCATATTGCTCTCCGGGATTCAGCACAACTGTAGGAAAGTAGCTCCTATTGGGCGTATCCGGAAAATGCTGTGCTTCGAAACATACGGCGCTTCGGTCTGGATAAGTGCTTCCTAAAGCTCCGGTCATGCCATTGTTCCAGTTGGCCGTATAGAACTGCAGCCCCGGTTCTGTTGTGAAAACTTCCAGTGTACGCCCGCTTTGAGGATCAGTACAGCTTGCTGCAAAACTCATCTCGCCGGCTTCCACCTTATTTAATACATAACAGTGATCATATCCTTTCCCGAAAATAAGCTGTTCGAAAGGGTCATTGATTCGCTCACTGATGACATGAGGTGTGCGGAAATCCATAGGTGTCCCTGTCACTTTGAGGATTTCTCCCGTAGGAATGGAAGTATTGTCGGTAGGGAGGTAATAATCGGCGTTGATGGTAACGATATTGTTTTCTGCGCTTGGCGTCGGGTTTCCGATACCGGATAAACTGAAGAATGCGTGGTTGGTCAAATTGACGATGGTTCTCTTGTCGGTGGTTGCCTGATATTGGATGGAGAGAGCATTGCCTTCTGTCAAGGCATAGCTCATTTCAATATGTAGGCAGCCGGGAAAACCTTCCTCTCCGTCGTGTGATTCATAATGGAAAACAAGGGTGTCATGGGTCTGCTTGACCAAATCCCAGATTCGTTTATGAAATCCTCCCGAACCTCCGTGCAGGGAATTCTTGCCGTTATTCTGTTCTAACGTGTATGTCCTGCCGTCCAAAGTGAATCTTCCGTTGGCTATGCGGTTCCCATAACGGCCAATCGTTGTACTGAGTACACTCACTTCGCTATTCATCAGGTGGTCCAGGCTGTCGTGTCCTTGGATGATATTGGCCATTTTCCCGTTCCGGTCCGGAGCCATCCATGAAAGAATGGCACAGCCGAAGTTCGTGACGGCAAGTTCTATGCCGTTGGAATTTGCCAGTACATATAAATCCGTTTCCTTGCCGTTGACGACTCGTTTGAAATCTTCTCTTTTGAGTCCGGAAAGGGTAGTTGAATTGCTCATGGTATTATCTCTTTTATTAATCTGTTTTTCGCAAAGGTAAATAACATCTTTGGTTTTAACAAAGATTTGAAGATAAAACTACCTCGAAATGTGCGGATGGCATTTTTTATCGGGTGCCGCCCGCTAATAAATCAGCCACAATGAAGCTGCTTCCCCCTACGAAAATAAAGTCTTCCTCGGAAGAGTCTTTTAAAGCGCGTTTTAGTGCTTCGGAAACGGATGTATAACAATTCCCTTGCAACTGATGTGAAGCTGCCAAGGCCTGCAATTCTTCTGCCGGAAGGGCGCGTTTTACACTGGCCTGTGTAAAGTAATATGCCGCTTCTTGAGGCAACATGCGTAACACTCCGCTGATATCTTTGTCATTGACCATGCCAAAAATAATGCGCAGCTTTTTGTATGTCTGTTGTTTGAGCTGTTCGGCAATATATCGGAAACCGCCGGTGTTATGTCCCGTGTCACATACGATGGAGGGATGGTCCCCCAACTTCTGCCATCTGCCCATCAGTCCGGTTCGTCCGCATACTTGTGCGAATCCGTTTCGTATATCCGTTTCTGTTATCCGGTATCCCTTTTCCTGCAAACATCGTAAGGTTAGGAGCAGTGTATTGGTGTTCTTTTGTTGACTAAGTCCTCCCAGTTCCCCTCTTAGGTTCGGGTAATCCCGGGTCTGATACAGGAATCCGCTTGCGCAGGGTGTGGCCGAAATAAGTAATTTCTGGTCTTCGGCAAAATAGATAGGGGAGTCCGTCTCATGGGCTTTGGCGATAAATACCGGACGCGTTTCTTGGTTGGCTTCCCCTATGATGACCGGTACGCCCCTTTTTATGATCCCTGCTTTTTCTCCGGCGATTTCTGTTAAGGTATTTCCTAAAAACTGCACATGGTCGAAACTGATGTTCGTGATAACGCATAGATCCGGAAGGATAATGTTGGTACAGTCCAATCTGCCTCCCAATCCTGTTTCTATCACGGCGACGTCTATTTTCTGTGAGGCGAAATAACTGAAAGCCATGGCTGTAGTCAGTTCAAAAAAAGAAGGGTGAAGGGGCTCATAAAACGGTCTGTGCCGTTCCGTAAAGTCTATGACGAATGATTCGGGAATCGGTTCTCCGTTTATGCGTATTCGTTCTCTGAAGTCGATTAGGTGAGGTGATGTGTAGAGCCCCGTCTTATAGCCTGCGCTTTGCAGGACGGCGGCTAAAGTATGCGAACAGGAGCCTTTCCCGTTGGTGCCGGCTACGTGGATGGTTCTGAAATGTGTGTGGGGATGCCCCAGATACTCGTCTAAGGCCAATGTGTTATGCAGTCCCTCTTTGTAAGCCTCTTTTCCCGTTTGCTGGAACAGGGGCGTTGTCTGATAGAGGTACGCTAAGGTTTCTTTGTAAGTCATGTTTCAATAATGTTTAAAACAAGTGCAAATATCTGTATTTTTCTTCATTTTGTAGACTTTATTTTTGTTTTTGTGGTGATACTTTGCTAAGTTTGCCGACATAACGGAAAATCTATTATTCTAATATAATAATATAAGTATGAAAGAAACAGTAAGCGCGGATGCGCTTCGTTTGCAGACGGAGATTGTCCGTAAACGATTGGTTGAAGTTGTTTATAAGGCGAAAGCCGGTCATATCGGTGGTGGTTTGTCTTCCCTCAATGTTCTGACAACTCTTTATTTTCATGTGATGAATGTCGATCCGGCCCATCCTAAAATGGAAGACCGGGATCGTTTTGTAATGAGTAAAGGCCATTGCGTGGAAGCGTTATATAGCGTGCTGGAGGCACGTGGCTTTATTACACCGGAATTACTGGATACGTATGGAGATTTTGCATCTGTTCTGGCTGGACACCCTACTGTCGAGGTGCCTGGAATTGAAGTGAACAGCGGAGCCTTGGGACATGGCCTGCCTATCGGGGTAGGAATGGCTATCGCTGCCAAAATGGACAAAAAAGATTATAAGACATATGTACTGATGGGAGATGGCGAACAGGGGGAAGGTTCTATATATGAGGCCGCAATGGCCGGAAACCAATACAAATTGGACAATTTAGTGGCCATTATCGACCGAAACGGTTTGCAAATCAGCGATACGACGGAGCACGTAATGGCGCTGGAACCTATTGCCGGGCGTTGGACAGCATTTGGCTGGGATGTACAGGATATTGACGGCGATGACATCCGTGAAGTAATCGATGCGTTCGATCGGATTGATTACCACAACCACAAGCCGCATCTTATTATTTCCCGCACGACAAAAGGGAAAGGCGTGTCCCTTATGGAGAATATCCTGAAATGGCATCATGGCGTGCCGACTCAGGCTGAGTATGAGCAGGCCATCCGTGAGATAGAACAGCGTATTGAATCATTAAAGAAATAACTATGGAAATTAAGAGCGTTCCTTGTAGAAAGAGCTTCACCGATACCTTGTTGGAGCTTGGGAAAAAAGATAAAAATATTATAGCCGTTACCACTGATGCCAGAGGATCGGTTACCTTGACCGATTTTGCCAAGGAACTTCCTGAACAGTTCGTAGAATGTGGCATTGCCGAACAGGATGCGGTGGGTATCTCTGCAGGTCTGGCTGCTTGTGGTAAAAAGACATTTGTGTGTGGACCAGCCTGTTTTTATGTGGCCCGCAGTTTGGAGCAAGTGAAAGTGGACGTGGCTTACTCCGGGAATCCGGTAAAGATTTTAGGTGTGAGCGGAGGCGTCGCTTATGGCGCGTTGGGCGCGACCCATCATAGTTTGCACGATATAGCGGTACTGCGTACATTTCCCGGCATGAATGTGGTATTGCCCTGTGATGCCCGGCAAACTCGCCGGTTGGTAATGGAATTGGTCGATTTCCCGGAGGCCGTATATGTGCGTGTGGGACGCAATGCGGTTCCTGATGTGTATGAGAACGATGACTTTCCGTTCGAATTGGGCAAGGCCAATACGTTGCTCGAAGGTAATGACCTTACTGTCATAGGTACAGGTGAAACAGTTTATCATTGTTATGAGGCAGGCAAACGTTTGCGCAAGGAGGGTATCAAAGCGCGTGTATTGGATATGCACACCTTGAAGCCCGCTGATACGGAGGCCATTATTAAGGCCGCGAAGGAGACAGGGAGAATCATTACGGTAGAGGAACATAGCATGTTTGGCGGATTAGGGGGAATTGTGGCTGAGACAGTTTGCCGGCATTGTCCTGTACCGGTGCGCATTTTGGGTATTCCTGATGAAAACGCGATACACGGCAAGCCGCTTGAGATTTTTCATCATTACAAGTTGGACAGTGATGGCATTTATCAGACAGCCATTGATTTCCTGAAATAATTCTCGTATGCCTTGAATTTAGTACTATGCAAAAATATATTATCTCAATAGATCAAAGTACTTCCGCGACCAAGGCTGTATTGTTCAATGAGCAATGCTTTTTGGTCAGCCGTGTCAATGTGGAGCATAAGCAATATTATCCCAAGGCAGGTTGGGTGGAGCATGATGCGGAAGAGATTTACAGAAATACAGTGGAGGCCGTTCGTCGGATTGTTGCTTTAAGCAAGGATGAAGATGAAGTCTCTTATTCGCTGTCCATAACCAACCAGCGCGAGACGGTCGTTGTATGGAATCGTATGACAGGGAAGCCGGTTTGTCATGCTGTGGTATGGCAGTGCCAGCGCGGTGCTGATATTTGTAAGAAACTGAAAGAGGAGGGTTATGCCGGTTTGATTCAGGAGAAAAGCGGATTATTGATAGACCCATATTTTTCGGCCAGTGGCGTAAAGTGGATTCTCGATAATGTGGAAGGCGCACGGGAACAGGCGGATAAAGGGGAGCTTTTGATGGGTACCATTGATTCCTGGCTCATTTGGAAGCTTACGGGAGGTAAGGTGCATGCCACCGATTATACTAATGCGTCGCGTACCTTATTATTTAATATACATACCTTGGATTGGGACGATGAGTTGCTGGAACTTTTCACGGTCCCCCGTTCGATGATGCCGCGTCCGCTTCCTTGCGATTCCATATTCGGTGAGACGACGGTAGAGGGCATTTTTCCTGACGGGATACAGATTGCCGGTGTGCTGGGGGATTCACATGGAGCATTGGCCGGACAGATGTGTTTTGGCCCCGGAATGGGAAAAGCCACCTATGGCACAGGCTCTTCAGTCATGGTGAATATTGGTGAGGAGGCCGTAAAAGCTCCTCAAGGGCTGGTTACATCGGTAGGTTTTGCCGCTTGTGGAAAGATTTTCTACGCTTTCGAAGGTAATATCCATTGTACAGGTGCCACTATCAAATGGCTGGTGGAGAAATTACGGCTGATTGAAAGCCCGGCGGCCATAGAACAGTTGGCGTTGAGTGTTCCGGACAATGGCGGAGTCTATTTGGTTCCTGCTTTTGCCGGACTGGGAGCCCCATGGTGGAATCCGGGAGCGAAAGCCCTTCTTTGCGGCATGACATTGGGAACGGAGACCGGACATATCTGTCGCGCGGCTTTGGAAGCCATAGCCTACCAGATTAAGGATCTGATAGATTTGATGACGGGACAAGCCCGTGTCTTGTTGAAAGAGCTTCGTGTTGACGGAGGCCCTACCAAAAACAAGCTATTGATGCAGTTTCAGGCCGATATGCTGAATGCCTGCATCAATCGTTCTGATGTGGAAGAGGCTTCTGCTATGGGAGCCATGTTAATGAATGGACTGGCGCGCGGCGTGTGGAAGAGTCTGGATGAGGTAGCCCGTTTACGTACTACTGACAATCGCATCACTCCCGTAATGGAAGAGGCCGAACGGGCACAGCTTTATAAAGGCTGGGTCGAAGCCGTCAAATTGTTGAATGGATAGAAGTGACTTGAATTTTATACTATTAACTTAATCATTATGAAAAAACAAGCAAGACCAGGTAAAGAAACCTTTGGCATAATTATCGGCACGCGCGCTTATTTCAATTCGGAATTGGCGATAGAGGTGCGTAAGACTCTCCTTGAAGAGCTTGAGAAAGCCGGATACGGATATGTGATTCTCGATGAATGCGATACGCCTACGGGCGGTTCGATGGAAACCATAGAAGACGGCAAGAAGTGTGCCACGTTGTTCCGGGCCAATAGGGAAGACATCGATGGCATCATTGTATCGTTGCCCAATTTTGGTTTCGAGATTGGCATAATCAATGCCATCAGCCGTGCGGAGCTGAATGTGCCGGTATTGGTGCAGGCATGTGATGACCAGAATGACAAAGTGGATCTTGACAGCCGTCGGGACGCGTTCTGCGGCAAGATATCGGTATGCAACAATTTATATCAGTATGGCATTCCTTTCACGGATACGACTCTCCATACTTATTCTATCCATAGTGAGTTGTTGATGAAGGATATCCGTAAATTTGCCGCCGTTTGCCGGGTGGTAAAGAAGATGACTCATGCGCGCATTGGCCAGATTGGCACCCGTCCTTTGGGTTTCAACACTTGCCGCGCCAGCGAAAAGCTCTTGCAGGCCAGCGGTATAACGGTCGTTCCGGTCGATTTGTCGGAAATTCTTTTTAATGCGCGGAAGATAGATGACAACGCCGCCTCGTTGAAGGCGAAAATGGAGGAAATCAGCAGTTATGCAAAAGTACCTGCCGCTTATCAGGAGAAACTGGCAAAGCAGGCTAAATTTGGTTTGGCTGTTGAAGACTGGATTGACGAAAATGAAGTGGATGCGGCGGCTATTCAATGTTGGGATTCCCTGGAACAGAATTATGGTTGTGCGGCTTGTGTGACAATGAGTATGCTGGGTGAGAAACTGATTCCGTGTGCTTGTGAGACGGACATAGCCGGAGCGGTTTCCATGTATGCCTTGCGTCTGGCCTCCGGGCAACCGGCCGCATTGCTCGACTGGAACAACAACTTTGCTGAAGACCGTAATAAATGTGTATGTACCCATTGCGGTAATTTCCCGAAGAGTTTCGTAAGGAACGAACTCTCTCTTGGCCCGCTCGGAGTGCTGGGACGTACTTTGGGAAAGGTCAATACGTTTGGCGCGGTATATGGCAAATGCACTGAAGGCGAGTTCACTTATTTCCGTATCTCTACCGATGATACGTTAGGCTGCATTAAGAGTTACCTGGGCAAGGGACAACTTACCGATGACCCTTATGGAATGGACGGTTGCATCGCTGTCACGCAGGTAGATAACCTTCAGGGCTTGATGAAATATATATGCAAGAACGGATTCGAGCATCATGTGGCCATGTGCCGTACGGATGTGGTCGATATCTTGCGGGAAGCCGTTGACAGTTATCTGGGCTGGGATTTATATGTACATGAATAGTAAGCTCGGCGCGGAGAATGAAATTTATGGAATCGGCTTGGTGATGAAATCGCTCCAAGCCGATTCCTTTTTTGTTTTTAATGTGTTACTATAAAAGACCATGAAATGATGGATAGCAAGCTTATAAAAAGTCAGATGGATTGTCTGGTAGGGAACTTTAAACAGAATATTTGTAGGATTTTTGGCGTATCGGAAGACGAGTTTACTCTTTTTATTCAGGCGAATATTGAGGGCAATTATTACATTGGAGTGAATGGGAACTTGAATAATCTTGCTCTTTCCGCTCCGGCTATGCCTGTAGAGACTTCGCCCTCGGCGGTGGAATGTTCCGTGGAAGCTTCGCTTATTCCGTTTTCAGCTTCGATAGGGGATAGCCATGTTCTTATGGATGTGCCGAAGGATAATCAGGAAGATTTCCTGCTTTTTATGGAGCGGGAGATCTGCCATTCGGGCAACAGTGAATCCACCCGCCTCAATCAGTTGTCTACCTTAAAGAACCTCTACGAGTTCAGGCGTTCGGTTTTGTTTACGGAATTGGATTACGGGCTGCTGTATGATTTTAAAATGTTTATGACAGAAAAAGGGTTGTCGCCCAACACGATAGCCAAACATTTCAAGCACATTAAACGCTATGTGAACATTGCCATTAATAAGGAGCGTATGTCCCACTATCCTTTTCGTAATTTCAAGATACATCAGGTGGAGACACACAAAACCAGTCTGAACCTGCAAGAAATAGAAACCATAGAAAAATATCGGGAAGAACACCCCGATCAGACTGAATTTGGCGAAATGATTGATGGGTTCCTGTTTTCCTGCTATACGGGAATGCGGTATTCTGATATCTGCCGTCTTACCATGCAGCATTTTCAGACTATCAACCGCAAGCGTTGGATTGTAATGCCCACTCATAAAACCGGAACCGTTATCCGTATTCCTCTTTATTTGGTTTTTGAAGGAAAGGGACTGGCTATCGCAAGTAAATACAGAAGAAGGGGAGGGCCCATATTCCGTTTGCCCTCTAATAATAAGGTAAATAGATTATTGGCTGTTTTGATGGAATGTTTGGGCATACGCAAGCATATCACGTTCCATTCCGCCCGCCATACGAACGCTACGCTGCTTCTGTATAAAGGAGTAAGTATCACTACCGTACAGAAACTTCTGGGGCATAAGGACATCAAGACGACTCAAGTGTATAGCGCCGTGACGGATATGACTCTGGTGAAAGAGTTGAAAGAGGCCAAGAAACGGGGCCGGAGAGGATTGATATGAGGAATAAGTTGCCTGTAAAGGAAAAACGGACTATCTTTGCGCCGCTATATCACCAAACTAATTGTGTCATTGCGTATGGATTCTCTACAGTCTCTCCCTGTGCCCGCCCCTAACGGATGTTGGGTACAGCTGGTTTTAAAAGTGGCGGCGTTGATGCCTAAGGCCGTCCAACTGTTGGAAACACTTCCTCATGAATATTTTTTTGTGGAGAATCGTGTCTGCGACGCGCCTGTTCCTGTTCGGACATGGGCTTCCCGCGAATTCAAGAATTGCCTGTTCGTAAATGCTTCCGCCGACTCAATGCGTGATTTTGTCCGGGCCCACCATGATTGTTTCAAATTCAGAGGGATGCGTGGCCGTAAGACAATCGAATACACTCATGCGCAGATTGAACAGTTCCTGCTGTTTGTCCATACCGTAGAGCGGAATTTGATTTTCTGTCGGGAGCTTCCGGACAACGCCGGCGAATTGGTCACCCTGCGTAGCGGCAATCTGTCGGGTGTGCGAGGATATCTTTCCGTAAGCAACAACTATGTATATCGTTTGTTTGTCAATTTATTGGATGCCGTATACGTCCATATACCCATCAATAAAAGCGAACTCTCTTCCTCATACGCTTATGAGCCTATCGTACCTGATACCTCTTTTGTAGACAGGGAACAATGGTATGTACTCTATTCCCGCAAGGAAAAGGAACTCTATAATTCCCTGTGTGAGTTGCGGCAAATAGCCTATTTGCCTACACGTATCGTAAAAGATCAGGAAGGCCGCCTTTTCGACCGGTTGGTGATGCGCGGTTATGTATTTGTTAAAGCTTCCCGCCGTAATCTGGAGCGCCTGCGTGTGGAATACCCCGTATTGAACCTTCGTCTTCTTTTGGATCGCGGCCGGATTCCTTTCCGGCCCATGACGGTCCCTGCCAAGGAGATGGAAGACTTCATATATGTAAATGACACGTACGGCAATCAGCTGGATGTTCTTGACGCGGAGGTACAGGGAGGTGAACCCGTGGAACTGCTGTTGAAAGGTTTTGAGGGAATCCGTGGACATCTGATTAAGAAAGGGAATCTGGTACAGGTCGCTATTGGAGTGTTAGGACATTCCGTTTATCTTTTGACCGTCGATAAAAGCCAATATCAGGTTTTGCGTAATTTGTAGTCCGATAATTTGCACATTATTTTAAACTTTCCTACCTTTGCGGCGCTTTTAAATCCTTGTTAAGGACTTGTAAAACCTCAAACAAAACGTGGTTTTGCGAGGAAGATTTCCCGTTTCTAAAGCTTCTCATACGGGAAAACGTAAATGTTTCATTCTTAAAAGATTGGCTTTTTTATTAACTTCTATATTAATAGTCACGTTGGCCGTTCGGGGAATGGCAATCTTTTTTGTTCTGCTAAAAAACGCGGTTGATTGCTTGCAATTATCTGCCATATTGATTGCTATATTCGGACGAAACCTTTATCTTTGCCATGAATTACAAAGCCTTGTGAAATATGAGATACCTTGATCCGAAAGCCGACCTGACGTTTAAGAAAATCTTCGGAAATCATCCCGATTTGCTGATAAGCCTTCTCAATGCCCTGCTTCCTCTGGAGGAAAGCCGGCAGATAAAGAGCATAGAGTACCTGCCCGTGGAACTGGTTCCTGTAAACGAGTTGCGTAAGAACACGCTGGTGGATGTTCGTTGCCGTGATATGGAAGGCCGTCAGTTCGTTGTGGAGATGCAGATGGAGTGGAGTACGGCATTCAAGCAACGTGTCCTTTTTAATGCTTCCAAAATATATGTCAGCCAGGGCACGGTGGGGTATGCGTACCAGTCTCTCCATCCGGTATATTCGTTGAATCTGGTGAATGATGTGATGGAGAAGGACATTCCCGAGTATCGTCATGATTACAGCATCGTTCATGACAAGTATAGCGATAAGATCATCGATGGTTTGCATTTCACGTTCATAGAGCTTCCCAAGTTTACGCTTCAGTCCATAACGGAAAAGCGTATGGCAGTTCTCTGGCTGCGCTTTTTGACGGAGATTGATACGTCGACGAGAGAGGTGCCGGCGGAGTTGATGGAGAATCCGGAAATCAGCAAGGCTTTGAGCGAGGTGAGGGAGTCGGCTTTTAGCGAGCCGGAGCTTCTCGCATACGATAAGTTCTGGGATATTATCAGTACGGAAAGGACTATGGTAGAGGAAAAATACGAAGCCGGTCGTAAAAAGGGCTTTGAAAAGGGTTTTGAAAAGGGTTTTGAAAACGGTTTTGAAAACGGTTTTGAAAACGGCCTTGAAAACGGCCTTGAAAGCGGCCGTGAACGTGGTCGTGAGGAACGTGCCTTTGAGATTGCCCGGAAGATGCTTCGGAAAGGGAATACTGTCGACGAGATAATGGAACTGACAGATTTGTCCGTTTCTGATATTGAAAAGTTGTTGAAAGAATAATTTTTTCTATACGGACATGCAGCTATGTGCGTTGGCCAATGCAGCTATGTGCGTTGCCACATGCAGCTAACTGCATTGCCACTTGAAGTTAACTTCATTGGCATTTGAAGTTAACTTCGTTGGCACATGAAGTTAACTTGCCTGAAAAGGGGTGACTATGACTGATTTTACTTCACAGATTATTTGTTTATTTACTGTTTTACTTCACACATTCCGCAATGGTTTCCTAAGAAGCTTTACAGTTTTGTCCTGTTGTTCCTAATTTCAACAACAACCAAGCTTTTGGTAAGCACTCAAATTAGGGCTCTAAAAAATTATAAATAGCTTTGCTGCGAACATAAAACTCAAAAATCATGTATAG
>CANQSM010000057.1 GCA_947626525.1 uncultured Phocaeicola sp.
GTAATACTGATGGATCCGCAATGGATTGTACGCTGGGAAGGATTCCCCGCGTTGACAGGATATGAATTGACAGAACGGGAAATCAGAAAAATCATGCGCCAATACAAATCTGACAAGCGTCAATACAAATCTGACAAGTGACAAGCGTACATTCTGAAACTTCAGTAAAATGAAGCCATTCACAGCCGGGGATTCTTTTCTCCGGCTGTATTATTTTTCTCCATTTCTTACGGGCGACGCGAATAGACCCGTATATAGGCGTAAACAGGCAATTCTCAGCATCACTATGGGTTAGGTTTGTTACGATGTCTAACAGGTTTGTCTTCAATCGGATGTTTATCTGTTTTCATGACATATTTTGTTGTTTCTTTTTGCAATACTACTAAAAATTAAGTAAAAAGCGAAAATAATTATCGTTTTAATTTTTTTTTTTTTGTAAATTCAGTATATTTGAGGGCTGTAAAACATACAGTACATGTAAATGTTTATTTTGAAAACCTTAAAATATCGACTATGAGTTATTTGCGATTTGACAAGACTCTTATGACGAATCTGGAGGAGTCTCTACCAAGAGAGATTTTACGGACCAATCGTTCGGGAGCCTATCATTGTACAACGATCGTAGATTGTAACACACGAAAGTACCACGGATTGTTGGTAATTCCTATACCTGAGTTGGACGATGAAAATCATGTTCTTCTTTCATCTTTAGATGAAACAGTTATTCAGCATGGCGCTGAATTTAATCTTGGATTACATAAATATCAGGGTAATAATTTTAGTCCGCGCGGACATAAATATATCCGTGAGTTTGATTGCGAGAAAGTACCTACAACGACATATAGAGTGGGTGGAGTAATATTGCGGAAGGAAAAGGTTTTTGTACATCACGAAAACAGAATCCTGATTCGGTATACTCTATTAGAGGCCCATTCTCCAACGATTTTGCGCTTACGGCCTTTTTTGGCTTTTCGCAGTGTGAGACAGTATACTCATGAAAACGCTCAGGCTAATCGTGATTATCAAGTTATAGAAAATGGAATAAAGACGCGCATGTATCCCGGTTATCCTGAATTGTATATGCAACTCAACAAGAAAAATGAGTTCCGCTATGTTCCTGACTGGTATCGTAATCTTGAATATCCCAAAGAACAGGAACGAGGATACGATTCTAACGAAGATTTATACGTACCAGGTTATTTTGAGGTAGATATAAAGAAAGGCGAGAGTATTGTTTTCTCAGGCGGTATCTCTCCTATATCGACACGCTCGTTGAAGCGTTTGTTTGAAGAAGAAGTGGAGGATCGTACGCCGCGTGACAGTTTCTGGCATTGCCTGATTAATTCCGCCCATCAATTTCATAACAAGCAAGGAAACAAACATTATATTTTGTCAGGTTATCCATGGTTTAAATGTCGTGCCCGCGATATGTTCATCGCTTTGCCGGGTCTGACATTGGCTATTGATGAGACAGACGAATTTGAATCCGCTATGGCAACAGCCCAGGAAGCCATTTACGATTGGATGGAAGAGCGTCCTGTTCAGAATAAAATTTATGAGATGGAACATCCTGACGTATTGTTATGGGCTATATGGTCCATACAGCAATATGCCAAGTTTGTTTCGAAAGAGCGGTGTCGTGTCAAATATGGTAAGCTTTTGGAGGATATTATTGAATATATCCGTAAAGGGGGACATCCCAACCTGTTCCTTCATCAAAACGGATTGCTTTACGCTAATGGAGTGGACAAAGCTATCACGTGGATGAACTCTACGGTAAATGGGCATCCGGTAGTACCTCGATCGGGTTATATTGTGGAGTTTAACGCTTTATGGTATAATGCGTTACGATTTGTCAGCGACTTAAGTCGTGAAGGAGGCAATGAACTTTTCGCTGATACGTTGGAAAGCCTCGCTCAAACTGCAGGAGACTCTTTTATAGAAACATTTCTCAATGAATATGGTTATTTGTTGGATTATGTGGATGGCATTATGATGGATTGGAGTGTAAGGCCTAATATGATATTTGCCGTTGCTTTTGATTATTCTCCTTTGAACGCGGCGCAAAAGAAAGGTGTATTGGATATTGTGACTAAAGAATTGTTGACTCCGAAAGGCTTGCGCTCATTGAGCCCGAAAAGCGGAGGATATAACCCCAATTATGTAGGCCCCCAAACCCAACGGGATTACGCTTATCATCAGGGGACGGCATGGCCTTGGCTGGCTGGTTTTTATATGGAGGCATATTTGCGTATCTATAAAATGGGTGGTATCTCATTTGTGGAGCGTGAATTAATTGGTTTTGAAGAAGAAATGAGCGACCATTGTATTGGTTCCATTCCTGAGTTATTTGATGGAAATCCGCCGTTTAAGGGGCGTGGGGCCGTTTCATTTGCTATGAATGTAGCTGAAATCCTGCGTATATTGAAAATCTTGAGTAAATATAATTTATAAATAAAGGAGGAGCAAATATGAAAGTCTTAATGTTTGGGTGGGAATTTCCTCCTCATATTCTCGGAGGACTTGGAACCGCAAGCTATGGATTGACAAAAGGTATGTCTCAACAGGAAGATATGGATATTACTTTCTGCATTCCGAAACCTTGGGGTGACGAGGACCAGAGTTTTCTGAAAATTATAGGTATGAATAGTGTGCCTGTTGTTTGGCGTGATGTACAATGGGACTATGTCAATAACAGGGTGGGAAATTATATGAATCCTCAGTTGTATTATGATTTGCGTGAGCATATTTACGCCGATTTTAATTATATGAATACAAATGATTTAGGATGCATTGATTTTTCCGGACGTTATCCGGATAACCTGCACGAAGAGATAAATAATTATTCCATTGTTGCGGGTGTGGTCGCCCGGCAGCAAGAATTTGATATGATTCATTCGCATGATTGGCTTACTTATCCGGCTGGCATCCATGCTAAACAAGTTTCCGGCAAGCCATTGGTCATTCATGTGCATGCGACTGATTTTGATCGTAGCCGTGGTAATGTAAATCCTACCGTGTACGCAATCGAAAAGAATGGTATGGATCATGCGGATCATATTATGTGCGTAAGTGAACTGACACGTCAAACGGTTATTCATAAATATTTCCAGGATCCGCGTAAGGTGTCTACTGTCCATAACGCGGTGTCTCCTCTTCCACAAGAGATTCAGGAAATTGTTCCGCATAAGATTCCTAATGAGAAAGTGGTCACTTTTTTGGGACGTATTACTATGCAGAAAGGGCCGGAGTATTTTGTCGAGGCCGCGGCGATGGTTTTACAGAGAACCCGCAACATTCGTTTTGTAATGGCCGGAAGCGGAGACATGATGAATGCGATGATTTCTTTAGCCGCACAGCGCGGTATCGCGGACCGTTTTCATTTTCCGGGCTTTATGAAAGGCAAACAAGTATATGAATGCTTGAAGGCAAGCGACGTGTATATTATGCCTTCTGTATCAGAGCCTTTTGGCATATCTCCGTTGGAAGCGATGCAATGTGGTGTTCCTACTATTATCTCCAAGCAGTCTGGATGCGCTGAAATTTTGGATAAATGTATCAAAACGGATTATTGGGATATTCACGCGATGGCAGACGCTATCTATTCCATTTGCACTAATCCCTCTCTGTATGAATACCTGAAAGTGGAGGGTAAGAAAGAAGTGGATAACATTGTTTGGGAGAAAGTAGGGCTGAAAGTCCGTAGAATTTATGATCAAGTTATTAGCAGATATAGAAAATAATAAAAACAATATAGATTATGAAAACAATCTGTCTTTATTTTGAGATACATCAAATCATACATTTAAAACGTTATCGTTTCTTTAATATCGGGACCGATCACTATTATTATGATGATTATGAGAATGAACGTAGTATTAATGAAGTGGCGGAGCGTTCGTATATTCCGGCTTTGAATACACTCATTGATATGGCAAAAAGCAACGGTAAGTACTTTAAAGTGGCGTTGTCTATTTCAGGTGTTGCGTTGGAGCAATTGGAGATTCATGCTCCTGGGGTGATTGAGCTGCTGCACGAGCTGAATGATACGGGTTGTTGCGAGTTCCTGGCAGAGCCTTATTCGCATGGCCTTTCTTCATTGGCAAATGAAGAATGCTTTAGGGAAGAGGTCTTACGTATGCGTGATAAGATAAAGCAAATTTTCGGTCAGACTCCAAAGGTATTCCGTAATTCCAGTCTGATTTATTCGGACGAAATTGGCGCGCAAGTAGCGGCAATGGGATTCAAGGGCATGATAACGGAAGGCGCTAAACATATTTTGGGATGGAAGAGCCCTCATTATGTGTATCATTGCAATCAGAATCCGAATTTGAAATTGCTTTTGCGCGACTTCAAGCTTTCGGATGACATTTGTTTGCGTTTCTCTAATTCTGAGTGGGAGGCGTATCCTCTATTTGCCGATACGTATATGGATTGGATTGCCGGGCTTCCTGAAGAGGAACAGGTTATCAATATTTTTATGGAGTTATGCGCATTGGGTATGTCACAGCCTCTCTCTTCCAATATTCTTGATTTCCTGAAGGCTTTGCCTGCTGTGGCGAAAGAACGTGGAATTAATTTTTCCACTCCGTCCGAGATTTGCTCGAAACTGAAATCTGTTGGTCAAATAGATGTTCCTGACCCATTGTCTTGGGTGGATGAAGAAAGAGATATTAGTTGTTGGTTAGGCAATGTAATGCAACGGGAGGCCTTTAATAAACTTTATGGCATAGCGGAACGTGTGCATTTATGTTCGGACCGTCGTATAAAACAAGATTGGGATTACTTGCAGGCAAGTAACAATTTCCGTTTTATGACTACAAAACAGAGTAATGTCGGGCTAAGTCGTGGCATTTATGATTCTCCTTATGACGCGTTTACTAATTATATGAATATTTTAGGGGATTTTATCAGCCGTGTAAATGCTTTATATCCAGTGGATATGGATAATGAGGAACTGAACTCTTTGTTGACTACTATAAGGAATCAAGGTGATGAGCTGGTAGCCTTGAATAAGGAAGTCGATAAATTGCAGGCTAAATTGGCGAAGTATGACAATAAGCCAGTCAGGGAAGAGGCTGTAAAAAAAACTCCGGCTAAAAAAAGGGGGACTAAGAAGTCGGCAGATAAGAAGCCTATATCTGAGAAAAAGTAAATTTAGGGGACGTTTATGTATAAGGAAGCTGCCTTGAAGTGCTTTGGTTTTCTGCTATACTGTCTGTAAAAAGGAAAGTATATGTTTTATCCGTATAACAAGTGGTAGTGTTCGTGATTCTTTTTCGTTATGCGGTGTCATCCAAAGTGAGGAGTGAGTATTGTTACTGACGACTAAGAGTATAGAGAATGGCGAGCAGACAAGTTGAGGTGCTTTTAGGTAGCTTTGTTACGATTGCCTCGTCTTTCAATATAGCGCGGATTGTTAATATCTGCCATCATGGGGATTTTTTTCCGAATTCTTTTCGGAAGGTACAGCCGTTTTTCCATTCGGAACAGCCGTACGCCGTTTTTCCTTTAATGAGGGTTCCTTTGCCGCAAAGCGGGCAGGGGGTTCCTATTAAAGGGTCGGGTGATTCAGCATCGGCTTTCTTTTTTGTTTGGGAGGTGGCGGGTTTACGCTCCCTTTTTTTCTTTTTTTGTGGTTCCTTTTCTTCGGTAGCTTCCATTACTGTTACGCGTCGGTTGCTGCTGTCGCTTAGAACCTGATGTACTAAGTCACGTACCATTTGTTTCAATTCTTCCAGAAATGTACGGGCGTCATAGCTCTTTTTTTCTATTCCCCGTAACTTCTTTTCCCATATGCCGGTTAGTTCCGCGGACTTAAGCAACTCTTCATGAATAAGCTGTATGAGCTCTATACCGGTATCCGTGGCCACAAGGTTCTTTCTTTCTTTCCGTATGTAGCGGCGTTTAAACAGGGTTTCGATAATGGCAGCACGGGTAGAAGGCCGTCCGATACCATTCTCCTTTAAAGCGTCACGGAGCTCATCATTATCTACCAGTTTCCCTGCGGTTTCCATGGCTCGTAAAAGAGTGGCTTCCGTATACGGTTTAGGTGGTTGGGTCCACTTTTCATTCAGGTCTGGAATGTGTGGTCCGTTCTCTCCGATGGTAAACAGTGGAAGTACCCGTTCTTCATCATTTCCTTTGTCGGCATCTCTTTCCTCTTTCCGTACTGCTTTCTCTTCTGACAACTCTTTTTGGTAAAGCACTCTCCATCCGGCGTCTACTATCTGTTTTCCCGTTACTTTAAACTCGATTTTTTCCACTTCTCCCAGCACGGTTGTAGTGGAAAACTTGCAGTCGGGGTAGAAAGCGGAGATGAACCGGCGTGCCACCAAGTCGTACACGCTCTTTTCCATATCTGTCAGGTTTTGTGGATGGATACCGGTAGGGATTATGGCATGGTGGTCGGTTACTTTAGAGTTATCAAATACTTTTCTGGATTTAGGCAGCTTTTTTCCCATTAGGGGAGCTGTAAAGGAAGCGTAATCCCGTAACCCTTTTAAGATGCCTGGGCATTTAGGATAAATGTCATCGCTTAAGAACGTAGTATCCACACGGGGATAAGTGGTGAACTTCTTTTCGTATAGTGATTGGATGACGCGTAGTGTATCATCAGCGGAGTAGGCGTATTTTTTGTTGCATTCTACCTGTAGTGACGTCAAGTCGAACAACCGGGGAGGAGCCTCTGTTCCTTTTTTAGCGGATACGTCTGTTACAGTGAAAAGTGATTGCTTTACTGTCTCCAGGAATTTCAGTCCCTCTTCTTTATTGGTGAAGCGGCCTTTTGTGGCGGAGAAAGTGGTATCTCTATATATGGTTTTTAATTCCCAATAAGGCTCTGGTTTAAAGTTGGCTATTTCCAACTGACGGTTTACAATCAAAGCCAGGGTAGGAGTCTGCACGCGTCCGATGGAAAGTACTTGACGGTTTTGTCCGTATTTCAGCGTATACAGACGAGTGGCATTCATACCTAAGGTCCAGTCGCCGATGGCCCGTGAGAGCCCTGCTTCATATAATGGTTGGAATTCCGCTTGGTCTTTTAGGTGGGCAAATCCTTCTCGGATTGCTTCTTCTGTTAAAGAAGAGATCCACAGTCGTTTCACCGGGCATTTTGCTCCGGCTTTCTGCATTACCCATCGTTGAATCAGTTCGCCTTCCTGTCCGGCGTCGCCGCAATTAATGATTTCATCGGCTTTTCGCATCAATTGTTCGATAATCTTAAACTGTTTCTCAATGCCCGTGTCAGCTATCAGTTTAATGCCAAAACGTGGAGGAATCATCGGCAGGTTCGACAGGCTCCATGTTTTCCACATAGGTGTGTACTCATGAGGTTCTTTCAGGGTGCAAAGGTGACCGAAAGTCCATGTCACTTGATAACCGTTTCCTTCAATATATCCTTCACGGCGGTTTTTAGCTCCTAATACATCCGCTATATCTTTTGCTACACTAGGTTTCTCGGCAATACAAACAATCATTTTTCTTTGTTTTGAATAATGCAAAGATAGCGCTTTTACCCTAAGGAGGCATATTTTTTTACTGTTTTGCTTTTATATTTTATGGTTTATGGATTTATTTGTATCCATAAAGTAATGTAGTATGAAAACAATTCAAGTACAGTCTTATTCTTCTCCTTGCGGAGATTTGTTGCTCGGTTCATTTGAAAATAAGTTATGTTTGTGTGATTGGATGGATAAGGAACGTCGGGAAGCAATAGATAAACGGATACAAAATAGGCTATGTGCCCGTTATGAAAAGCAAAATTCTGATATTCTTATAAGAGCCGTAGTTCAGTTGGATGAATATTTTGCCTATGAAAGGAAGATATTTGATATCCCTTTGCTTTTTACAGGAACGGAGTTTCAACAATCAGTATGGCAGGAATTATTGGGTATTCCTTATGGCAGGACAGTCTCGTATGGTGAATTGGCCCGAAAAATAGGTAATCCAAAGGCGGCGCGTGCCGTAGCTGCCGCGAATGGAGCGAATCCGATTTCCATTTTTGTCCCTTGCCATCGTGTGATTGGGAGTAATCGCCAGTTGGTGGGATATGGTGGGGGATTAGCGGCAAAAACAGCTTTATTGAACTTGGAAAGGGAGATTCAGTTATTTGGATCGGAAAAACAAAATCCTTTGTAACGGAAGTTATATGGGAAGTAATAGGAAAGAAAGGAGTCCTGCATTTTATAAATAAAACGGGAGAGAAGCTTTTCGGTTCCCTCCCGTATAAAGAATGTAATGAAGAAAGTGATTATTCTTCATCTAAAAGAATTTCCATTATCTGACACGCGGCTTTCGCTACAGATGTGCCTGGTCCGAAGATTGCCGCTACTCCGGCTTGGTACAAGAAATCATAATCTTGTGCCGGGATGACACCTCCTGCAATGACCATGATGTCTTCACGCCCCAATTTCCTTAATTCGGCAATGATTTGCGGAATAAGAGTCTTGTGACCTGCAGCCAGTGATGAAACGCCTACTACATGTACGTCATTTTCAACTGCGTCACGAGCCGCTTCGGCTGGAGTTTGGAACAAAGGCCCCATGTCTACATCAAAGCCGCAATCAGCATAACCTGTAGCTACTACTTTAGCACCTCTATCGTGCCCGTCCTGTCCCATTTTGGCAATCATAATACGTGGACGACGCCCTTCTTTTTTGGCAAATTCTTCTGTCAGTTCGCAAGCACGTGCGAAATCTGTGTCCTTCTTACTTTCTGATGAATACACGCCTGATATAGTTCTGATTATTGCTTTATATCTTCCGACAACTTTTTCACATGCATACGAAATCTCACCTAATGTAGCGCGTACACGAGCGGCTTCTACAGCTAATTCGAGTAGGTTGCCCCGCTTTGTTTCCACACATTGGGTGATGGCATCCAAAGCACGCTGTACTTCCTTTTCATTACGTCCTTCTCTCAAACGCTTCAGGTTTTCGATTTGTTCTAAGCGTACAGCTGTATTATCCACTTCCAGGATGTCGATTGGGGCTTCTTTTTCCAATCGGTATTTGTTTGTTCCTACGATAGTTTGTACACCGGAATCAATGCGTGCTTGGGTACGTGCGGCCGCCTCTTCGATACGCATCTTAGGAATGCCGGTTTCGATGGCCTTTGCCATACCACCCAGTTTTTCGATTTCTTGGATATGTTCCCATGCCTTGTGAGCAATTTCATTGGTCAAGGATTCTACATAATATGAACCGCCCCATGGATCTACATTCTTGCAGATATAGGTTTCTTCTTGTATGTAAATCTGTGTGTTACGGGCAATACGTGCGGAAAAATCAGTAGGTAAGGCAATCGCTTCATCCAATGCGTTGGTGTGAAGAGACTGAGTATGGCCTAATGCGGCAGCCATGGCTTCGATACAAGTACGTCCTACATTGTTGAACGGATCCTGTTCCGTAAGCGACCAACCGGAAGTTTGGCTGTGTGTACGCAAAGCCAATGACTTGGGATTCTTCGGGTTAAACTGTTTTACGAGTTTGGCCCACAGCATACGTGCGGCACGCATTTTAGCTATTTCCATGAAATGGTTCATTCCGATAGCCCAGAAGAACGAAAGACGGGGAGCAAACGCGTCGATATCTATGCCTGCAGCTACACCGGCACGGAGGTATTCCAGACCATCGGCAAGTGTATAAGCCAATTCGATGTCAGCGGTAGCACCAGCTTCCTGCATATGGTAACCGGAGATAGATATAGAGTTGAATTTCGGCATTTTTTGTGAGGTATACTCGAAAATGTCGGAGATAATCTTCATGGAGAATGCAGGTGGGTAGATATAAGTGTTACGCACCATGAATTCTTTTAATATATCGTTTTGAATGGTTCCTGCCATTTCTTCCAGCTTGGCACCCTGTTCCAGTCCGGCATTGATATAAAAAGCCAGAATAGGGAGTACCGCACCGTTCATAGTCATGGATACGGACATTTTGTTCAAAGGTATACCATCAAATAAGACTTTCATGTTTTCCAACGAACAAATAGATACGCCGGCTTTACCGACATCCCCTACTACACGTTCATGGTCTGGGTCATAACCACGGTGGGTAGGCAGGTCGAATGCTACCGACAAACCTTTTTGTCCGGAAGCCAGATTTCGACGGTAAAACGCGTTAGACTCTTCTGCTGTGGAAAAACCGGCATACTGACGGATGGTCCACGGGCGGAACGTATACATCATAGAGTAAGGTCCACGTAGGAAAGGAGGAACGCCGGCTGCATAGTCGAGATGTTCCATACCCTCAAGGTCTTCTTTTGTATAAACAGGCTTTACTTCAATGTGCTCCGGAGTTTTCCAGTTAGCTTTGATGCCATTGGCTTTTTGCCATTCCATCCCATTTTGAGGTTGGATTCCGGCATATATATCAATGTGTTTGAAATCTTTTCTCATAACTCTTTTTACTTAATTCCTAACTTGGCATTGTATTGTTTCAGTGTTTCCAGTACATTTACACGCACATGGATAAAGTTTTCGATACCGGCGGCCTGTAACTCTTCCATGCAAGCCGGGGCGCCGGCCACAATAAACATAGCGCGTCCGTTCAGAGTTTTGTAGGCAGGGACGGCATATTCTGCATATTCGTCATCGCTTGAACAGAGTACTACGATGTCTGCTCCGGCATTCATGGCAGCTTCGATACCTTCGTCTACACTCTTAAATCCTAAATTGTCAATTACTTCATAACCAGCGCATGCCAAGAAATTACAGGAGAATTGAGCACGTGCTTGGCGCATGGCCAAGTTTCCAATAGTCAGCATGAAGGCTTTCGGACGCTTCCCGGAAGCCTCTGTTTGCAAGCGGAGTGCTTCGAATTCGCTGGCAGCACGATCAAAATTAAGTGTAGCAAATGGTTTTTCACATTGGTCGTGTCCGCCACCGCAACAGCATTTTTTCTCTACCGGTTTCTTTTCGCCAGCCACTTCGTTGAAGTTAGGATATTGGTTGGTACCCAATAAGATTTCTTTTCGTTTAGAGACGGCGACATGACGTGCCTTACCGCTTTCATTGATATCGGTCTGCACACTTCCGGTCTTTATTGCTTCGAGGAATCCACCTTCTTCCTCAATTTTCAGGAAGAGATTCCATGCTTGTTGGGCAATGGAGGCGGTGAGGTTTTCGATGTAATAGGAACCGGCAGCCGGATCTACTACTTTATTTAAATGGGACTCCTCTTTTAAAAGCAATTGTTGGTTGCGGGCAATGCGTTCGGCAAATTCATCCGGAGTTTCGTATGCTTTGTCGAATGGGGTCACTGTAATGGAGTGTACACCGGCCAAAGCCGCACTCATTGCTTCGGTTTGGGTACGTAATAAATTGACGTGTGCATCGAAGAGCGTCAGGTTAAAGGTCGATGTTTCTGCATGGGCTATCATTTTGCAGGCTTCAAGGCAGATTCCTTCTTCGTTCCGGTCACCACATTCGGCGGTACCATCACAAGCTGGCTGGTATTCTTTTACAATGTGGGCCCATAACATGCGGGCTGCACGGAATTTGGCAATCTCCATGAAATAATTGGAGCTGATACCGAAATTAAATTTGATTTTCTTTGCGGCAAGTCCGGAGGGTACGCCAGCGTCAACCAACTGGTTCAGATATTCGTTGCCCCAAGCCAATGCATATCCTAATTCTTGGGAAATATAGGCTCCGGCATTGTTCAATGACAGGGCATCTACTGCTATGCAGCGATATTGTGGAAGAACCGATAAAACATCCACCAGCTCTTTTGCTGTGGAAACAAAGTTACTGAGGTCTTTTCCCTTACTCAGCATTTTTTCCATCGGATCGTATTGTACGGAGCCCACCAGCTTGTTCAGATTATATCCTTTTTTCTGGAAATAAGCAACCAATAATTTTGCCAGTTCTACCGTGTGTTTCTGGCAGGTAGAAAAGTTTAGTTCTATGCATTCCGCGCAGATGTCATGGAGTAAGGTTTCGATATATTCGGCATTCAGGTCTTTAGCCTTGATTTTAAATCCCAAGGAGTCTATCCCTTTGTTCAGGATATCCAATGCTTTTGCATTGGCTTCTTTTGCATTGGCCACTTCAATGTCTTGACGAATGTACCAAGTATTATTGTCCTTCTTGATACCTCTTAAATAAGGATATGTGCCCGGAAGCGCATCGGTTGTCTTAAGCCCTTCTAAATCTTCCTGTCGGTAGAAAGGCTTTACCTTAAATCCCTCGTTGGTTTTCCAAACGAGCTTCTTTTCAAAATCGGCTCCTTTCAGGTCAACCGTGATTTTGTCCATCCATTCTTGCGTGGGGACGGGAGCGAAATCCGAAAAGAGTTTTTCTTTACTATCTGCCATAGTTTATTATACATTAAGATTAATAAAATGTCGATACTTTATTTATGTATCATGCAAAGATAGTAAATCCCTGTAAACTCAAACTTTTTTTAGTGATTTTTTAGGTGAGTACCTGCTTTTGGGTATCGTTTTGTCAATTTCTCCGGATTGGCTCTGGATAAGTTGCCATGTCTGTATAGCAAAAAGCAACCCATAAAAATCTTAACTCTTGATATGGACAGGTGTAAAAAGCGTTACATAAGGGAGCTGAAAATTTATTGCTTCAAATATTGGTTTAAGATGGCATAAATGACTAATTTTGCCGGAAATTACAAAAAACGATTAATAAAGATTATGAATTGGTTGCAAAGTCTGTTGTTTAGTGAAGACTCTATTGCGCACATTGTGTTGCTCTATTCGTTTGTTGTAGCGGTAGGGGTATTGTTGGGTAAAATTAAGGTTTTCGGTATTTCCTTGGGAGTTACTTTTGTTTTGTTTGCCGGCATTCTTGTGGGGCATTTCGGGTTTACCGGAAATGCCGCTATTTTGAATTTCATACAGGATTTCGGATTGATATTATTCGTATTCTGTATCGGTTTGCAAGTCGGACCTTCTTTCTTTTCTTCGTTTAAGAAGGGTGGTGTTACGATGAACATGATTGCTGTGGGCATTGTGGCGCTGAATATTGTAGTGGCGCTTGTATTGTATTATTTGCTTGGGGGAAGAGTGGACATACCGATGATGGCGGGTATTCTTTGTGGCGCGGTGACAAACACGCCTGGACTTGGAGCTGCCAATGAGGCCTTGGGGCAGTTGCACTACAATGGTCCGGAGATTGCCATGGGGTATGCCTGTGCTTATCCGTTGGGTGTCATAGGTATAATCGGTTCTATTATTGCAATCCGTTATATTTGTCGGGTAAATTTCAAGAAGGAGGAAGAGCGGATTCAGCAGGAGGAAGCCGCCAATCCGCACATGAAACCATATATGATGCATCTGGAAATGCATAACGAAGCTTTGGAAGGGAAAACATTATTGCAGGTGAAAAACTTCCTGGGAAGGGAATTTGTCTGTTCCCGTATCCTTCAAAACGGTCATGTGAGTATACCCCGTGGCGATACGGTGTTTCATAGAGGCGACCAGCTTTTTATCGTATGTGCCGAGGATGATGCGGAAGCTATCATTGCGTTCATAGGTCCTAAGATAGAAGTGGATTGGGAGAAGCAGGATACTCCGATGGTGTCGCGCCGTATTTTGGTTACTCAGTCGAACATGAATGGTAAGACATTGGGCGAGATGCATTTCAGTAGTATGTATGGAGTGAATGTAACCCGTGTCAATCGTTCCGGTATGGACTTGTTTGCCAACCGTAATCTGACGCTGCAAGTAGGCGACCGTGTCATGGTGGTTGGCCCACAGGATGCGGTGGAACGTGTGGCTGCCAAAATGGGCAATTCATTGAAGCGTCTTGACCATCCGAATATTGTTACGATCTTTGTGGGGATATTTGTCGGAATCCTTTTTGGCAGTCTGCCGATAATGGTTCCTGGCATGCCGACTCCGGTGAAGCTGGGTTTGGCGGGTGGGCCGTTGATTGTGTCTATCCTTGTCGGACGTTTCGGGTATAAGGTGCGACTGGTAACCTACACTACAATGAGCGCGAATTTGATGTTGCGTGAGATAGGTATCGTATTGTTCCTGGCGAGTGTAGGCATTAAAGCTGGGGGAAACTTCGTACAGACGGTCGTTGAAGGAGACGGATTGCTCTATGTCGGGTGCGGTGTCCTTATCACGGTGATTCCTTTGCTGATTATGGGTACGATTGCCCGTTTGCGTTGCAAGCTTAACTATTTCACTTTGATGGGATTGATTGCGGGTAGTTATACAGACCCTCCTGCGCTGGCATATTCCAACCAGACTTCCGGTAATGACGCGCCGGCCGTAGGGTATTCTACTGTATATCCGCTATCCATGTTCCTGCGTATTCTTACGGCGCAGTTGCTTATATTGATTTTGGCGAATTGACTTCTTGGAATCCTTGCAAGAGTTGGAGAGAATATGAAAATGCGTATCTTTGCGCCCCGAAAGGTGAAATGATTTAAGGATATGTGGTTGTTACTGGCTTTTCTGTCTGCTGCCTTGTTGGGCTTTTATGACGTTTTTAAAAAGAGGTCTTTGGAGCATAATGCGGTCATTCCGGTACTTTTCTTGAATACGCTTTTTTCCAGCCTTATCTTTCTTCCGTTTATCTTTCTTTCCTTATCAGATACAAGTAAGTTAAGCGGTAGTATTTTCTATGTGCCGGTGGCCGGATGGGAGGTGCACAAGTATGTGCTGCTGAAGTCGGTCATCGTCCTTTCTTCTTGGACTTTCGGGTATTTTGGAATGAAACATCTCCCTATCACTATTGTGGGGCCGATTAACGCCACGCGTCCGGTAATGGTCCTGATTGGAGCGTTGCTTGTGTTTGGCGAGCGTCTGAATCTCTATCAATGGGTGGGGGTACTGCTTGCGGTAATATCGTTCTTTATGCTGAGCAAGTCGGGCAAAGAAGAGGGGATAGATTTCAAGCATGACAGATATATCTATTTCGTGGTCTTGGCTTCTTTATTGGGAGCTGTAAGCGGATTGTACGACAAGTATCTGATGGCTCCGGTAAGCGAGGGAGGCATCGGACTCGACAGGATGATTGTTCAGTCGTGGTACAATATCTATCAGTTTTTCATGATGGGGGTCGTGATGATGCTTCTCTGGTATCCGAACCGGAAGACTACCACCGCTTTCCGGTGGAATGGGTGTATCATCCTTATCTCCGTATTCCTATCTGCGGCCGATTTTGTGTATTTTTATGCCCTTGGCCTTGACGGAGCCATGATTTCTGTCGTTTCAATGATTCGCCGGGGGAGTGTGGTGGTCTCTTTCCTTTGTGGAGCCATGTTCTTCCGTGAAAAGAACTTAAAGAGTAAAGCTGTAGATTTAATTTTGGTGTTAATAGGAATGATATTCTTATATTTGGGCTCGAAATAATACGGATGCCTCTCAATGTCCTCGACAGGCAAGGTGGGAAAAGGCTCTCCGGTGAGGGTACCGATAAAGACAGAAGCAATGAGGAAGAAAATAATAGGTGTGATAGCCTGTATGCTGTGGGCGGGTTGGAGCCAAGCGCAGGAAATGAAGGACGTTTTCATTCAGATGCCGGATTCCGTGTCAGGTGTGCTGACGAAGGTGAACCGTGCGGATTGTGTGGATTTCATGGCCAGTGATATGAAGGCACAGGTAACCAATCGCTATAATCGTCAGTCGGAGCTGAAAGTCCTGACAAAGGATTACTTGTTGTTGCAGGCGACTCCCCAAAGTACGTGGGAGATGAAACTGCTTCCCGTGAGCGATTCCACGGAAATTGTCTGTTTTATACGTTCGGTTTGTGCACCGGTATGCGATAGCAGGGTGGAATTCTATACGACGGATTGGCAGCCCTTGGTGAGAAGCGAATACTTGATACCGCCTGTGGCTGATTCCTTTTTTCTGCCGGCGGATTCATTGCATGCCGATAGTCTGGCTGTCTTGCGCAAAGAGGCAGACTTGACCTTTCTGAGGGCTTCGCTTTCTCCGGACGATACCTCTCTTTCCTATACCTATACGACTCTGGATTTTGTAAGAAAGGAAACGGCGGAAAAACTACGGCCGTACCTCCGTCCGCTTCCGCTTCGCTATGAATGGAGCGGAGGACACTTTCAACAAAAAAACTGACCGGTGGAAGTGTGTTAACTTCAGGAGAGCCTCCTCGCGTGAGGGGCGTATCATCTCCCAAGCCGCAGGCCTGCGACTACTTGTCCCGCAGGCCTGCGGCTGTATATAGCGACAGGCCTATGGCTTGGACAGCCACAGGCCTGCGGCTTGCTGTGGGCCGTGCCGGAGCGGTCCCGTTGGCCGTATTGAAATAATCCCGTCAGCTATGCTAAAGTAATCTTATCGGCCGGGTCCGGGCTCATTTCATCTACCCTGCCCGGGTGACTCCTTCCGTCCGCCTTCCCTTTCAGGGCACCCCTATGGTTCTGCCGCCTTTGCTTGCCCGACACTCCCTCCCTCGAACCCCGTAAAAAGGGACGGAAAAGGATGCGGCTTTAACAGAAAATAAAAAATAATTGCATAAATATATCAATGTTTCATTTTAAATGAATATATTTGAGCCGAGAATATAAAATACCTTAATGAAATCTCTTTTTGATACTTCTTGTGAGGTGAGTCTGGGAAGAGGCGGAGGAGAGGGAAGAAGACGGGTCGGGTAGTCATGGTGTGCGGGAAACGAGAGGCTGCTGATGAGGAGTAAGACGGAAGATGTAGCGGCTTTGTGACAGATCGGCGCGTGAATCCACAGGGGAAACACATGGAAAAGTGAATGAGAATATAAACCATTTTTATAATTTTATGTCTGAAAAAAAACGATTTTTAGCTATTATGGCACTGATGTGGCTGTGTAGCGTGACCTTAACTATTGCGCAAACAATAAAAGGCAAATTAGTGGATGCGGATACGGAAGAACCCCTTATCGGTGCATCTGTGAGAATTGACGGTACGAATGTAGGTACCGTAACGGATATGGATGGAAGCTTCTCCTTGAATTCTCCCGAGCGGAGACCTTTGTTGAAGTTCTCCTATGTGGGTTATAAAGACTACGAGTTCAGAGTATCCAAGGGGGGAGGCAATGTTGATTTAGGCATTATCCTGATGAAGCCCGACGCGGTGGTATTGGGGGATGTGGTGATTACCAGCCAGATTGCCGTAGCGCGGAAAACACCGGTGGCAATGTCGAGCCTTGACCCGGTGTTCATCGAAGAAAAGATGGGAACACAGGAGTTTGCCGAAATCTTGAAAGGCACTCCCGGCGTACATGCCAATAAGGAGGGCGGCGGCCACGGCGACTCTGAAATCTGGATGCGTGGATTCGACAATAGCAACATCGCCACGATGGTGAATGGTGTGCCGATGAACGACATGGAGAACGGAACTGTCTACTGGAGTAACTGGAGTGGACTGTATGATGTGGCGCGCACCGTGCAGACCCAACGTGGATTGGGCGCTTCCAAAGTGGCGGCTCCTTCGGTGGGAGGTACCATCAATATTATCACCAAGTCGGCCGAAGCGAAGAAAGGCGGATTCATTTCTTATTCGACGGGAAACGACAATTCCAACAAACTGCTCTTCTCATTGTCCACGGGAATGAGCGAAAACGGCTGGGCGCTCACGTTATTAGGTGGAAAGTACTGGGGTGAAGGTTACATTCAGGGCGGTGACTTTGAAGATTATAACTACTTTATTAACATTACTAAGAAACTGAATGACAAGCACCAGCTCTCCTTGACGGCTTTCGGTGCTCCGCAGGAACACTATCAGCGCAGTAGCAGTGGCGCTCTGACCATTGCCGGATGGCAGGATGTGAAACGCAAGTATGGGGTGAAGGACTACAAATACAACGCCTCGTATGGTTTTGACAACAACGGCCAGCGCCGTACCTCAGAATACAATGCGTATCACAAACCGCAGATTTCTTTGAACCATACTTGGGAAATTGATGAGAAAAGCTCGCTCTCTACCGCGCTTTATACTTCTATTGGACGAGGCTATGGCTATTCGGGACAGGGCAACGAGAATTTCGGTTACACCTATCAGTCATGGTATCCGGGCTATCGCGGAACCTTGTACGATACGTATCGTAAACCGGATGGGACATTTGACTACGGTGCCATTCAGGATATCAACGCGGCCAGCGATTACGGTTCGATGATGGTTATGACAAAGAGCAAGAACTTTCATGACTGGTACGGATTGCTTTCTACTTACACCACCAAAATACATAAATATATAGACTTCTATGGCGGCATCGATTTCCGCTATTATAAAGGTACGCACACCAATGAGATCATCGATTTGTATAGTGGTGACTATTTTATAGATTCTACCCGTAATAAGGTAAGTGCCGAGAATAACAAGAACGCCTTGAATCCGCAATGGGTGAACCAAAAGCTGGGCGTAGGCGACGTGGTGTACCGTGATTACGACAGCCACGTATGGAACGGAGGCCTTTTCTTTCAGGGCGAATACAGCAAAGATAAACTGACCGCGTTTGTGGCCGGTTCGGTGTCGAACACCTCTTATGACCGTTATGACCGTTTCTACTATGATTCAGAACATGCCAAGTCTGACCGGCTGGACTTTTGGGGTTTCACTGCTAAGGGAGGCGCTAACTATAACCTGACCGATAACCATAATGTATTTGTCAATATCGGTTACATCAGCCGTGCGCCGAAGTTTGCATACGGTGCCTTTATGAACAGTACCACCAGCAATGCGGTGAACCGTGATGCTAAGAACGAGAAAATCTTCTCTATAGAGGGAGGCTATGGCTTCCGTTCCAGCTGGCTGGATGTGAAGCTGAATGTCTACTATACCAAGTGGCTTGACAAAGCCATGACCAAAAGCGGTTCGATGAACGACGGTACACCTTATAATATGAATATGACTGGTGTGAACGCTCTTCATCAGGGTGTGGAATTAGAGGCAAAGGCTAACGTACTGCCTTGGCTTGACCTTACCGGTATGCTCTCTCTGGGAGATTGGTCATGGGACAGCAACGCTACCGGTTATGCTTATAATGAGTATGGACAGGCCCTGACCAGGGAAGGGGGAATTACCCAGATTGGTGCGGAAGACCATGCCTGGGCTACCATCAATCTGAAAGGTATCCGTGTAGGCGGTTCGGCACAGACTACCGCTGCCTTGGGTGCCACGGTAAAGATGAATAAGGACTTGCGTTTCGGGGTGGACTGGACCTTTGAGGGACGTAATTACGCCTATTATTCACTGAGTGGGCAAAACCTGAGTTTGGGAAAGGAAACGACGGTGGAGGAACCATGGAGGGTACCTTCTGGCAGCACATTCGACTTTAACGCTTCGTATCGTTTTAATTTAGGCGGGTTGAAGGCTACGTTAAGCGGAAATGTCAACAACCTGCTCGACTATCAGTACATTGGCAAAGCCTATAACCCCACTAGCGGTGTGGCGAATGCCGAGACGATATACTGTTTCTATAACTTCGGACGTACCTATAATATAAGGTTAAAAGTGAACTTCTAAAAACGTGGATATGATGAAAATGAAATATATAGTGCCGATGTTTTCTTTGATAGGAATGTTGGCCGCTTGTGACGATTATAACGACCAGTTCGACTTTTTGAAAGACAATGGCATTACGGATGAGAAGAACCTGGCCATTGCCTTGAGTGGAAGCGACTATGCGACGATTGCTAATTTGGAGGCCAACAAGAGTCTGGCCGAAATGAAGCAGGATCAGGCAGGAGGTAATTATGTTGAGGCTTTGGCCGCCTTGACAGAGAATAAGTATTTTACCGTGGACGCTCCCGCGGCGGATTACATTCCCGCTTGGCTGGAAAAACGATTCCCTGAAGCGACGAACGGTTCGCGCATCAAAGTTTCTTACAACGAATATCGCGGTCTGCCGGATTATCTGGACGGATTGAAAGATATGGAGACTTATACGCTTGCCGAGAACGACTATAAAGCCGTGTGGGGTGATGGCAAACAAGTGCTCTACCTTACTCCCCAGAGTTTGGCTAAGATGGATGGAGTGTTGAAAGGGGCTTACCCTAATGCGGCCGATGGTACGAAGGTAGTGGTGAACTATGCTTATGATGATTTGGAACCGAGTATCGGTGGTGGAAGTGAGGAAATTGTGGCTTACGTACCGGTGAAAGATGTTGCTGAGGAGGGGGGACGCTATGTGATAGCTACTAAACATGATGGCAAGTACTATACGTTCGGTAATACGGAGTCATGGAGTAGGGACTATGGTGAATTTACTCCCAATGTCTATACTTTGACTGATGGCATGCTCCCATTCAAAGAAGGTGAGGTTGAAGAGATAACATTGGAAAAGGGAACAACAGGCTTCTTGGTGAAAAATCATGCCGATTATTACCTCTATATGCAAGGTAAATACAATAACTTCAACCGTACCCGGTCTGCTCCGACAGAAGGTGCGGAATGGAGCTTTACTCCCAATGCCGACGGCACAGTGTCTATGACAAATATCGAAAAACAGAAAACAGTGAAGTTGTATCTTAAAGACAAGGACAACTATGTTTTCGGCTCTTTCTCGAAGGAAGTTTATGAGGGAAAGGTATATTTGGAAGAGACTTGTAACGAGACGGATGTTTCGAACTTTACTCCGATTGACAAAAAATTGCCGGAAGGTTCCACGTATGTATGGAAATTAAACACTCAATATAAGAATTGGCAAGGTTCTTCGTATGTGAATAAAAAGAATTTGGAAGCTGAATCTTATTTAGCTTCGTCAGAGATAGATTTGACAGGAGCGGATGCTCCGGTTTTGGAATGGGAGGAGGCTTTTAATTTTGTGGCAGACCCACAAACTGTAGAGAGCTTTGCTGCTTATGTGTCTACGGATAAGGAGGACTGGGTCAAATTAGAATCTACTAATCGTGCAATTTCTAATAAAGATTATCCAAAATCAGTCGCTAAGGCTGACTTGTCAGACTATAAAGGACAAAAAGTATATGTAGCTTTCCGCTATGTGGGTGCCACTACTGGAGCAGCAACATGGAGAATTTCTCATGTTTGGGTAAAAGAGACTTCTAACTATTGGGATGTATGCCTCCTCAAAGGTATGACACAGAGTGAGATGGATGAATCTGCCTCTACGGCTTCTTATGCCATGAAAGCGGTTCGGGCTGGTGAGGTTCAGGCAACCCACTCGGTAGTATACACTTATAATGGTGGAGACAAGGTTTGGGAAGAATACAAAGCCGATGGCGCTACGGTAACGGTTATCGATCCGGCTACTTATGCAAGTGTTGGTGCCGATTATCTGATGCGTCCGGAAATACAGATTCCTATTTTCCTTACCAAAAATTATCCGTATGCAACAAATGGCTATGTGGTCGGCGTGGTATATATTAACTCAAGTGGTAAGACCGTTGCCGATGAGTACAAGTATGCTTCCGGTGTATGGAAACTGCAAACGGAAGTGGTGATGAAAAAGCTGAACTTCATGATGGGAGAAGGCAAATGGGTAGCGGGTGCAAACTCTTATTTCGAGAATACATTATTGGGCGATAAGGCTGGATTTACTGCCTGTGATGTGGCATTGGGAGGAGGCTTGACTTACGTATGGAGCAATACAAGCAACTATGGTTGGAAAGGCTCTGCTTATGCTAGCAATAAGACTAATGCGGCCGAATCCTGGTTGGTGTCTCCTGCTGTTTTCCTCGAAGACTCCGAAGCTCCGGTTCTTACTTTTGAAGAGGCTGCCAATAAGATGGGTGATGGTAAAGTGGACGCGATGTTTACCGTTTGGGTGACTACGGACGTGGATAAGTATAATGAAGAGACACCGGATGTATCGGCCTGCGCATGGACGAAGCTGGTATTGGATGCCCGTGCGGTCGGTGACAGTTGGGATTTCGTGAATGTGGGACAAATTGATTTGAGCGAATACAATGGTCAGACCATTCGTATTGCTTTGAAATATACCAGTACAGACACGGGAGCCGGTACTTGGGAAATAAAGAATTTCTCTATAGCAGAGCGTAGCGAATAAATGTTATACAATATGAATAAGCATATCTATAAACTATTCTTTTGGCTACTTTGCATAAGCTGGGTGGCTACTGCCTGTGACGACGATGACAACACAGGGGTGTCGTACGAGTATGTAACCGAAGAGGGATCGTCCAACTTTGTCTTGAAAGGATATGGACATGAAAGTTTTACTTACGGTGACAATGTGCTGAAACCTTTCGATTTGTCTTCTCCTATTTATATAGAGAATACAAATCTGTCAGGAAGGGCTTACCGTTATGCCGAGGTGCGGGCTGCAAGACTTGATGAGGTAAAAGAAGTCCCGGCGGAAGGATACGAGGATCTGGCTCCTATTGGGGAGAACCGGTTGTATGTGGCGCGATATAGTGATATGTATAAGGATGTATATATCAAATTACGCGTCGTACAAGTGACAGGCAGTGAGGTGACGTTGGAATATGCCTTGATGAAAGAGGTAATAGTCCCAAATGACAATGCGAACTTGGCGGAAGGAGATGATGCGTCTGTCACGCGGATAGAAATGCCCCACCGGAACAGGGCCAATGCCTATGCGCCGCACTATGTGACGGTGGGCGAAGCGGAGGTACTGAATTTGGCCATCGAGTGGAACGATCCGATGAAACATGCCCAATGGGTGGCTTTCACTTTCGACAAAGTGACCGGATGGGACAACGGAGTAGGACGTGCCGATAAAACGATTCCCGATTTTGAGTGGCCGGAGGATGAATTGCTTCCCGAAGCGATGCGGGTTGGAGAAGACAGCCATAAGAATGACGGTTTCGATAGAGGACACCTCTGTGCCTCGGAAGACCGCCAGTATTTGCAGAAGGCGAACATTCAGACTTTTTATTACAGCAACATGAGTCCGCAAATGCAATCGTTTAATGGAGGAATCTGGGCCAAGTTGGAAAAATTGGTGCAGACTTGGGGCTATTCTGTCAGTACAGGTGGCTTTGACAATGTCTACGTAGGGATATTCAGAATTTAGTCAACTAATTATTTGCCAATATGATAGATATTTTGTAACTTTACAAAGAACCCC